>NZ_JONQ01000011.1 GCF_000711905.1 Methermicoccus shengliensis DSM 18856 | reverse complement strand
AAGGGTTAATCTAATGCACACACCAAAACCCTAAAATACATACACACACAGATACGCCCCCATGGCAACAAAGACCATCAGCCTCTCAGAGGATGCCTACGAGATTCTGAAGGCTAAAAAGAGAGAGGGTGAAAGCTTTTCAGACGTCATCAGGCGAGAGCTGGGCGGAAAGAGGAGCACCAAGGCAAGGGAGGTTATAGACTTAGTGCTGAGCTATCCCTTGGAAGTTAGAGAGAGCCTTGCAGAGAGTGTGGAGGAGGGAAGAAGGCTCAGAGAAAACGCAAGACCGAGGACTGATGGCAATGGCGTGCTTTGATACCACCTTCCTCATCGACCTCTCAAGGTTGAAAAAGCAGCATTCTGACTTTTTTGATACGTTGATGGATGAGCACACACTAAAGACCAGTGCCATCTCTGTGGCTGAACTCCTGTGGGGTGCATACAACAAGGGTAGCGCTGAAGAGATTGAGTTTACAAAGAGCCTCCTAAGCAAGTTTGAGATTCTCCCCTTTGATGCCAGAGCAGCGGACATCTATGCCAGCATCTCCACGTCTCTAAGGCAGAAGGGCATCTCACTCAAGGCTTTTGATGAGCTGATTGCTGCCACAGCCATACGCTTCAATGAGCCGCTCATCACCCGTGATAGGGAATTTAAGAGGGTGCCAGGGCTTGAGGTGATAGAGTATGAGCTAAAATGAGCTGTTGATTCTGTTCTGTTAATCTTCTCAAAAATGAGAAAGGATAAATAGCTCTGACACCCATTAACCCTCATGTGCTGGGGGACGAGATAGTTTGAAAGGACTGCGAACAGCCTACAGCAGCACAAGCACCAGCAGTATGCACACCACCTTCGCACCCATGCTGCACGCATAGTTCACTGCAGTGAGCTTCAGCCCAAGCCTTCCAAAAAGAGATACGTTGAATGGCATTGAGTATCGGATGTTGATCATCGTGATTACCACCATGCTCCCGAAAAGAAGCGTCAGGATTGCCTGCCTGTCCGTGATGACACCGCCCGAGAGCAGCGAGGCAACAACGCCGTAGCCAGCAGAAAAGTGCAGGAACTGGGCGACCACTGCCGCCACACACTCTCCTGGAAGCTGCAGTGCCGACATCACCGGAGAGAACAGAATCCCCACCCGGTCCATGGCGCCAACCACATCGAGCGCTCTCACGAGCACGAGGGTGATGATGAGGATGGGAAGCACAGACCTCAGCACGGGGAGTGACCTCCTGATTCCCAGGGCCACCACCTTATGGGGGTCGGAGACGGGCTCTGATAAAGGGAGTGGGCAATCAAAAGCTATACCATGTGTGGCTTTCTGGGTGAGGCACACCCTCGCATAAAACAGTGCTCCGAGGCTCTGAAGGAGGGCGGCAAACAGGTTGAGCGCGATGTATATTGCCCCAACGGGGCCCAGCAGAACGATGGCAACTGGTGCCTGCACACGAAGGAAGGACTCACCAGCCACCACGGGAAAGGTGCTCATCACCACACTGCATATCACCTGCCCGTCTGTGAGCCTGCCATTCCTGTACAGGGCAGAGAGTGCGGACTTTCCAGCCGTCGAGCTGATGGTCGTGGTGATGATGGCGAGCACCGCCTCCGCGGGCAGCCGAGACGCCCTGCACAGTGGGGCGGTGATGAACGTAAGACGGGAGAGCACGTTGGTCGCCAGGAGTACGTTGGCGAGCACGACCCCGGCCACCACGAGCAGAATCGTCCTTACAAGAAACAGCACATAGTCCATGCTACTTCCACGCTATGTCTCTCACCTTCTCCTTCCATGCGCCCACGTCGTCCCTGGTGAGGATGGTGATGTTCCCTCCCTGATAGTCTCCCCCGGGCCCCAGCCTTTCTTCCATTATGCCCTCCATGGATAGGTAAAGCTCTCTCAACCGCTCCAGCGTGTCCTCATCTGCACTCCACAGTCCCCTCTCTGCGGCCTCTATCAGCCTTCTCTCCATCTCCTCGAGGGCGAAGGGGTTGGTCTGTTCGAACCACTCCCTCATGGGCTCGGATGCCACGAACGTTTTGAATATCTCGTCGTACACCCACTTCTCCACGATGCCAGCGGTGGCGCTCCATCCATACACGTGCGTTATTCGCTTGGAGATGTCCTGTGCTCCCTTGTATCCATGCCTCTTCATCGACTCTATCCACGCGGGGTTGAGCAGCCTCGTCCTGACCACCCGCTCAAGCTCCTCCTTCATGGTGCGAACCCTTGGCTGATTGGGGTCTCTCGTGTCCCCGAACATGGGAACTGCGCTCTTGCCAGATACCCGCTTGGCTGCGGCAGTGAAGCCTCCGGCGTACGAGAAGTTGCAGCAGCAGTCGAGGATGTCGAACTCGTCGGACTCCTTCTTGAGATATGTGACGTCCACGCTCTTCAGCAGAGATGCGAGCTGTGCGTGGCTCGGCTTGCCCTGTGCCTCTTTCCCGTAGGCGTATCCGCTCCAGTCTATGAACACCTCCCCAAGCTCCTCCTCCTTTCTCCATGCGGAGGAGTACACTGCATAGTTCACCCCAGCGCCGTATGCACCAGCCTTGGTGCCAAACACCCTGCAGGAGGCGTCCTCCATCGGGCACCCCTCCTCCACGAGGGAGAGGGTGTGCTTTCTCACGTAGTTCCTCTCCGGGTCCTCATCGAGCATTGCCACCCTGCGAGCGGCCTCGTCCAGCAGCTCCACGATGTGCCTGCACGAGTCCCTCAGGATGCCACTGATTCTCACGGTGCAGTCCACTCTCGGTCTTTTTAGCTCTTCGAGGGGTATCACCTCGATGCCCTTCACCTTTCCGTTTGCATCCCACACCGGCATGCACCCCATCGTGTAGAGGATCTGGCACACCTCCTCACCGTCTGCCCTGTACACGTCCGTGCTCCAGAGCACGAACCCCACGTTCTCCGGATACCTTCCGTGCTCCTCCATATAGCGCTGTATGAGCCTCTCTGCGAGCGATTTTCCCACGAGCCATGCGGCCCTCGTGGGAACCCTCGTCACGTCCACCCCGTAGAGGTTTCTCCCGGTCGGAAGCACATCAAAGCACCCCCTCGTGAGCGAGCCCGCAAGACCGGGCTCTATGTACCTTCCAGAGAGCCCATCCAGAATGCCGCTCACCTCCCTCTCGGTGCTCTCCTCGATACGGAGGCCAAGGAAGCTGGCGAACTCGAGCACGCCCTTTACATCCGAGCCCTCTGCTATTCTCTCTGCTGGCTCTCCACCGAGAACCCTCTCAATGGCATCGAGCGCCCTCGATTCTGCGTCTCCTGCATCGCCGCCTCCGCCTGCAACGCACCGGTGGATGGAGGGGACGGAGGTATCGTATCTCAGCATCGAGCATATCATGTGTGCCATCTGCTCTCCTGTGAGGGGTTCACCAATCACGTGCAACCCCTCCCTCACCTGTGTCTCCTCCATGAGGGTGAGCACATCGTGGAGGTGCTCTATCAGCCCCTCCTCTCTGTACAGCCCGAGCCGCTTTGCGATCTCCACTATCTGATGGTGGAGCGTGTGTGCCCTTGCCCCCTCCCGCAGCTCCGTCGCCCTCTTATATTCCGTGAGAAGCTGCTCGAGCTTTTCGTAGTCGTCGTACAGCTCACATTTTGCGAGGACGGGGGGGAGGTGGTCGATGGTGGTGGAGTATCCCCTTCTCTTTGCGATTGTGCCCTCCATGGGGTTTATCGCCGTGTATATGTAGAGGTTGGGAAGGGTGCCGATTGCGATCTGTGGATAGCACTCAGGGGAGAGCCCAACGCCCTTGCCCGGCAGAAACTCGAGAGAGCCGTGTGTTCCGACGTGAATCACGGCATCTGCTCCAAATTCCCTCTCCAGCCACCGATAAAATGCGAGGTACTGGTGTGGTGGAGGGCACGATGGGTCGTGCAGTATCTTGCACACACTTCCGTCGCACCTCGCCCCCATACAGCCCCTCTTTGGCTGAACGCACACCACCACATTGCCAAACCTCAACCCGGGAATCACGATTTTGTCATCGTGCAGGCACAGCCCCTCCCTCCTCACGGGGTCGCCCCACACATCGAGCATCTCCTGCTGCACCTTGTGGGGCAGTTCCTTGAACCATCTCTCGTACGTCCTCATGTCCAGAAGCGCAACTGCTCCCCCACCCCTCACGATTTCCGAGGCAGTTGTCCATCTGAACTCCGACACTGCCCTCCTCTGCATTATCATCTGGGCGAGAGCCTCTCCGTTCTCTGGTACACCCTCCACACAGTATCCCTCTCGCTTCATCCTGTGGAGAACGTTGACCACGCTCTGAAAGCTGTCGAGACCGGCGGCAGCACCCACAGTTGCCTCCGCCCCCTTGCAGGGCGCGTTGTGGAGAACGATTGCGATTTTCTTCTCTGAATTGGGCTTTCTTGCGAGCTCGACCCATTTCTCGCACCGTGCTGCCAGGTATTCCACTTGCTCTCGAACTGGTGTGTGTTTATTGTACACTCCACCCGTGGCGCTGCTCTGTGGGCGCACGCCCGCAATGAATACTGGCTCGATGGTTCCACTCACCTCTGGAAGGGCGACCGACACCGTGATACTCATCGGCTCGATGCCATCTCCCTTTCTCCACTCCTCTTCGGTGAGGGCATACGACCTTATGGCCTGAAGCACGGGAAACTGGGTGGAGGGCTTGCTGTCAAAGAGGAAGTAGGACTGGCAGTTGATGAGCACGTCCACATCAGCGAAGTATTGTTCGATGATGCTTGTGGAGGAGGCATCCATCATGCTGGCCCCTATGAAGCCGTAGGAGTAGACGGCAACCACTCCCAGGCCCCTTCTCTCCAGCGCCTCTATAAGGGCATCGTACACCTCGGTGTCGCCGTCGAGGTATGCACTTCGATAGAACAGAACGCCCACCTTACCTTTCTCACCCGTGGAGCGATGATATACGCCGTCCCATGGCATTTCCGTTGGGGGTGGCACCTCTATATCGAGCGCCCCCACGTGGGAGACGATGAATAGCAGCAGGTTCTTGATGTTCTCGTAGCCACCGTACAGGTAGTATTCCCTTGCCCTTTCCACGAACCCTCTCTCCACGTTGGAGAGGTCTGCCTCCTGGTCAATGGAGAACACGGGCACCTTTAGCCCTCTGACGAGGGACTCGATCAGCTCATAGTTTTTGTGTCTTGGCGAGACGTACAGGAACACGGCATCTGCGTTCTTGAGGTGGTGGGCAACATCGTCCGGCTGGGTGTCGGGGAGATAGCTCGCCCACACGGTGAGGTCGATACCGTTCGACCTGATCTCCTCCAGCGCCCTTTCAACGACACTGATGACCGTTCCGTTGTAGCCCACGAGAAACGCGACCTTCATCTCTCGAGCCCCCACGTGTCCACGTACTTAGAGACGATTTCGTACAGGGCATCTGCAGAGAGGTCATCCAGCCGGTAGTACTGCCCTCCCGAGTGCTCGGCTATGTCCATGCAGTATCCGAGCCCAAAGGAGCCGCACTCGGTATCTATCACGAGCGTGTGGATCCCCGTCTCGCAGAGGTGCTCAGCGAGGGCGGCTATCTCCTCCCTTGTGTTTCCACCCATGGACACGTTTGCCCTCCCGTCCGAGATCAGCACGAGCAGGGGAACTGCATCCCTGTCTTTGCGCCGGACAGCCTCGAGTACCCTCACGCCGGTCTCGAGTCCAGATGCGAGAGGAGTCTTTCCACCCGTCGGAAGCTCCTTCAGGCAGCTCAGCGCGAGCTCTACGCTGGACGTCATGGGGAGCAGCACCTCTGCCCCATTTCCTCTGAATGCCACCATAGCTACCCTGTCCCTTCTGACGTACGCGTCCGTGAGCATGGAGAGCACCGCTCCTTTCACGCTCTCCATTCTCCTCATCGCACCCATGGAACCAGAAGCGTCCACCACAAAGCAACACGCCACGGACGTGTTCTTCCTCCTTATCTTCCGTCTGATGTCCTCCTCTTTTATCACGATGGCAAGGCTGGAGCCGTGCCTCGACCTCTGATGAACCGCCGCTTCCCGGATGGTGGCGTCGAGGGCAACGTCCCTCCACCCCTTCGAGACCTCGTAGCCCGCGTACCTTCCTCTCTTCTCTGAGAGGGTCTGCGTGCTTCTTCCCGCCCTCTCCCTGCGCACTCCATCCCTCTTCCTCTCTATGTGCACGCGTTTCGTCTGCGCCCTCTCTCCCACGTCGAACACCACCTCGCCCGTGCCCTCACCTCCTGCGGTGCCATCCCTCTGCTCTGGGGAGTGGTCGGAAGGGGGATGCTCCTCCTGGTGCTCCTCTCTTTGGTGCTCTCCTTCACTCATCTTTGAGAGCGCATCCTCTATCTTCTCCTCTCCGAGGCTGGGGGGCTCGAATGGCTTCCTCCGCATCCTGTGGGGCAGTGCGAGGGACATTGCCTCCTTTACGTCCTCATACTCCACCTCGCGCCTCCCATCGAGGGCTGCAATTGCCTTTGCACACCTCATCACGGTTATCTCAGCCCGGTGGGAGACTATGCCGAGCTCCACACATACACTGGCCACCAGTCCCACGAGCTCGTCCGAGATCGTGACCCCTGGGAGAAGCTGGCGACCCCTCACGATTTTTTCTCTGATTTCCTCCTGCTTTCCCCTGAATTTTCTCGAGAACGTTTCTGGGTCGTTCTCGAACTCTTCCACCACCCGCACAATCTCTGCCCTCGTGTTTACATCGTCAATGCCCGATACCTCCACCTGCAGCCCAAACCTGTCCAGAAGCTGTGGTCTGAGCTCCCCCTCTTCCGGGTTCATCGTTCCAACGAGAATAAAGCGGGAGGGATGGGAGACCGAGATGCCCTCGCGCTCCACGATGTTCACCCCCATGGCTGCCGCATCCAGCAGCACATCTGCCACGTGGTCGTCCAGGAGGTTCACTTCATCCACGTAGAGTATGTTTCTGTTCGCCTCCGCGAGAATTCCGGGTTCGAGAGCCCTGATGCCCTCTTTAATTGCTCGTTCGATGTTCAGCGTGCCCACCACTCTGTCCTCAGTGGCACCGAGCGGAAGACTCACGACCCTCATCCTCCTCCGAACGCTCTCCAGCACCTCCCCCCTCTCCACCTTCGAGTGACACACATCACACATGAGCGAGGGATCGTGCGGGTCGCACCCAAAGGGACAGCCCTTCACGACCTCTATCTCTGGCAGGAGCTCGGCGAGGGCTCGCACAGCCGTCGACTTTGCAGTCCCCTTTTCCCCTCTTATGAGCACCCCACCGATCGAGGGGTTTACAGCGTTCAGCACCAGCGCCCGCTTCATCCTTTCCTGCCCTACGATTGCCGTGAAGGGCAGGATATTTCTTGGAGGCATGGGAGGGAATGCGAAGCCTGCGGTTATAAATGTTATCATCTCAATATTAAATAGCACTTGTTGCTACGAATACCAAAAACTTTATTACAAGTGAAAGAGAAACTTGCAGAGAGGGCGGTATAATACCAGAGAACTTCCTTGACCTACATATTGTAGATTTCTGCCAATTGAATTGTGGACATTGCTATCTGAAGAAGGGAGACAGTGTTATGCCCCTTGACATGATAAAAAATATATGTATCGATTTTCTCAAAACAAGATTGCCTTTGCATAGGACTGAAATAGTTCTTAGTGGGGGAGACCCATTACTACATCCAAACTTTGCAGAAATCTGTGAACTTGTGAGGAAGTTAAATGGCAATATTAGATTAAGCACCAACGGAATTTTGATTCCAAAGTATATTCATGTTTTCAGAAAACAGGATGGTGTTCAGGTCAGTGTTGATGGAAACGAAGAAGTCCACGATTATATTCGTGGAGAAGGAAGCTATCAAAAAACAGTCAAAGCTTTGCATTTGCTGGATGAAAATGGAATAAATCACAGCATTGGATTCACTTTAAATAGACTAAATTTAGAATGCATTGACCACATTATAGATTTGTGCATTGAGACTGGATGTCGAATGCTTAACCTGAATTTATACCAGCCAATACGCAATAGTCTTAAGCTTGAACCTGTCACCTTCAAAAAATGGCTGAAAGTTAGGGAATATGCAATAAAAAAGGCTGAAAAAGAAGGAATATACATTCCAAAGCTTTGTATAGAGAGAGGTTGTATTGCCGGAGTTTTGGGATTATCTGTATTACCAAGTCAGACGATTAAATTTGAAATACAGAAGGAACTACTGAATATGGAAAATAATTGGGATGCATATTGGATAATCCATACTTGGATGCCTACTATCAATAGCCCCCCTTCACCAGAGGGAATGACAGGGACTGAGAGGGAGGAATATGGTATAGAAGAAATTCCAGCAAATAAGATAAAAGAGCGTGCTGCTGAACTCGGTCTATCACCTGCAAGGGTTAAAGAACTACTGGAATTAGGAGAACCACTATACGTTGCCAATGGAGGTGTAATAATCAAGAAACATCCTATTAGAGTATTCAGAACAGATCTTGCATCCTTTAAAGATGTGAGTCCTGGAATCCGGCGAGCCCTTCGTGAGATAAATAAGAGGGTAAGAAATGAATAGCAAATTTCTAACTCTCATACTTGCTATATTTTTCGTTTCAGTAGTTGTTTGCTTCGTCGAAGAAAAAGAACTGGGACATCCACAGGAAAACACGGTTGAGATCGAGAGCCCAGAAAATCAGTTAAAACACTTGAAAAACATCCAAATGGAAGCTGATATGGTGATTGTGGGGGATGAGAAGGTACGAGAATTGGTTAATGGAAAAGAGCATTTAAAGATGCTTGAGATAATCTACAATGATAGCTATGTAGAGGACTTTTACCGGGTAGGATTTCAGTATACAGAGGTGGAAGGATGCGAAGGATATAAAATTTTGGGGGGCAAAATTTACAAATTCAGTGTAGACTTGAGCAATAAAACGGTGCTGTCGGTTGAAGAAGTGGAAAATCAAACCCTGAAAATTAGGGATGAAAGATTTGGAGAGGGTGCAACCGTACATTCCTTAGTGTCAATGAATACTCCCTCTGGCACCTGGCATTCTCTATCAAATCTGTGGATGTACGACTTTAGTATTGAGGGAAAAGGGGATATAAGAGCCGAATCAGGTTCATCCATAAAGCAAGAGTGTCTTAAGCACAGTATAGTGGTTAGAGAAGTTTACAATAAAGATAACTTCGGGTTTATGATCTTTCTCGGCCCTGAAAGCAGGAAGGTGTGGTGTAATGCCGAGCAACCGCGCTTCGAGTGTAGGAATGGTAGAGAGTCAATAGAGTGTGAGATCGTATATCAGGAAAAAAGAGTGTGGGATAGAGTCAAACCAAGTAACCTACCATCGCGCGTTGGCTTTTCTTACCCTTGGTTAGTATATGTGAAGCCGAACCAAACCATCGCATTTGATTTGACCGTGAAACTTTACGGTGTTGAAAATGGAAACACGCATGAAGTAACCCACGACTGGCGTGTCATTCTCACTTCTCCTCCATCTCCCTCCCAAATGTCATCGGCTGAGATGAAGGAGTATGGCATAGAGAAAACATACAATTGTAATTACTATGCTCATAACCCAATTATAATCGTTAAAAAAGGTGGTGAGGTGATCTAACCATGGGCTGGGGAGACTGGGGAGACTGGAGTGATGTGCCACAGACTGAACATAGCGCCACAGGGAAGGTGGAATTTGTTTATCACCCATCCGCTCCTGAATTCAGCAGGTTAGAAGTAATATCTTTAGATCCGGATAACCTTACCATCAAGACCATCGACGACGAAACCTGGAACATCATCGGGAAATTCAAAATCGACCTCACAAGGGGGCATCCCACGGAGAGTGAAGAAATAACCTTCAAAATATGGTTTATAGCAGGAAATAGTACCTCTCAAACAGAACCTGAATCTGCAAGCATCCTGGAAGCAAGAATATCAAATGTGAATCCCTCAATCAGTGGTCTGCTTGAAATAAGCGAGAGAAAAATCATATATCCATATACGCTGCGCGATCTTCTTTTCCAGTATGATCCAGAATATACTCTAATGAGGACGGGGATTTGGCCACTCTCGAGCGGAACCGTATTCAGGCTCAGGATACCCATATGGTGGTATAAATGCTACCCTGTTACAGAGATAGAATTCGTATTACACTTTGAGGCGACTGTTACGTACAGTTATTCACAGACCAATGCTTTTTCCAGGGTTTGGGCATACTCGACGGGGGAGGAAATCGTTCAATTAGCCCTGCTTCTCCAGCACCAGTCGAATCTCCTGTACGACATGGTCACGGCAAGCAACTGGTGGGACATTGTTGGCGTGGTTCTTGACTTGAAGGATGTTGTGGGGGACGCTGTGGAGAGTGGGTCAGGGTATGGCGATGTGTACTTGCAGAGAGAGCCTGTAGGATAGAGGGGGGTAAGATGAGGCAAAAAGTGCTTGTATTGGCCATAGCTTTCTTGATTATGTCGATACCTCTGATAGGGATGGCTTCTGGTACGACTGAGAATATCACCCAGCTCACACACCAGGGGGTCAATTACTATCCTGCATGGAGTCCAGACGGAAAAAGGATTGCTTTCGTATCCTCATCTTCTGATCGCGACAGTATTTGGGTGATGGATGATGACGGCAGTAACAAAAGCCGACTTTTTACCGCTAATAAAGGAGAGATGATCAGCGACATATGTTGGAGCCCGGATGGTGGAAAGATCGCTTTTACACGTTGGTCCGATGGTAATACAGATGTATGGGTGATAAACAGCGATGGTAGTAACGCTGTTCGACTAACCAATACTCCTGCAATGGAGTTCTTTTCTTCCTGGAGCCCGGATGGAAGAAGGATTGTTTTCAGGTCGTATCTACGACGTGATCACACCACAACGATATGGGTGATTAATAGTGATGGGGGCAATAAGCTTCAACTTGCTACCAGCCCCGGGCATGTAAGAGGGGTAGCATGGAGTCCTTCCGGAGACAGAATCGCTTTTGTTTCTGAATGCTCCGGAAATAAAGACATCTGGGTAATGAACCCTGATGGAAGCAATAAAACTAGGCTGACCACATATGAAGGGGATGATATAAATCCTCGCTGGCAGCCTGGTGGAGATAAAATAGCCTTTCTTTCGAATCGTTCTGGTAACTTTGATGTGTGGATAATGAACTCAGACGGGTCTGGAAAGACGCAGTTAACGTCTACTGAGGGAAATGAGCGGGACATCTCATGGTCCCCGGATGGTAGAAAGATGGCGTTTGTAGCGGCAAGCGCTCTTAACATCTCGGATGTTTCAACCTACATCAACTTTTCATCCTCACTCTGCGTGATGAACGTCGATGGAAGCGGTAAGAGAGGACTGTGTTCTGGTAAAGGTTTTTGGAGCTTTTCTCCAGAGTGGTCTCCCGATGGAAGAAAAATAGCTTTCCATTCCCTTCTCAAAGGAGAGAATTCCCATATCTGGATGGTGAACAGTGATGGAACAGAACAATTAGAGATTACTGATGGTAAAGCAAGCGATATAACTCCACGCTGGTCCCCGGATGGGAGAGAAATAGTCTTCGTCTCGGATAGGTCTGGCAACCTTGATATTTGGGTGATAACCCTTGAGGAGGGTGTAGCTACCACACCAACTCCAGCATCCATTCTAGGTGCAGCAGGAGAGGTTCCAGGATTTGATGGGATAATTGCAGTTTTGGTATTGCTTATTATGTGTGCTGTGAGGTTGAAGATGAAGAGGTGTTGAACTATTATTGGTTACGGGTCGAAATATAAAAAGATACTTCACGCTTGCTTGCTGGATTGCTTTGAATTATTATTGACGATCTCTAAATCCACCCTCCTGAAGTCATCGTCAAAGGTTGCCACTTTGGTTATGCCGTGGTGCCTGCAGGTGGCTGCGATGAGGGCATCGTTTGGCAATAAGTGATATTCTCTGACGATTCGTAGAAGTTCCTTTAAATCATTTGGAGTGAGAATAATCTCAATTCCGTATTCACTTAAAAATGATTCCAAGCTGTTAAGAAAACTATCTGCTTCCTTACTAATGCCTTCTTTTGAGATTATTTCCCTTAATTTGAAGCCTCTTACTCCGTAAATCAAAGATAGCCCAACATAAATTATCTCTTCAACAACATTAATTGCTAAAACAGGATCCTCTGTTCTTTCAAGCAATAGTTTTGCCTCTTCTGTCTTTTCCGATTGTATTAAAAAAGAGATCACAACGTTTGCATCTATCAATACTGCCATGCTTCATCTTCCAATTCCAATATCTCTCTCAATTTCACACTTCTATTGAGCTTTATAGATCCTGCATATTTCTCCAAAATTCCTCTTCTATCCTCTATCTTTATCTTTATCCTCTCTCCTTCCCTCAGCTCCACCGGCTCCAATGGTTTGAACACTCCATCCTCATACACCACCTCGATCGTCTTT
Organism: Methermicoccus shengliensis DSM 18856; assembly: GCF_000711905.1. Taxonomy (NCBI): domain Archaea; kingdom Methanobacteriati; phylum Methanobacteriota; class Methanomicrobia; order Methanosarcinales; family Methermicoccaceae; genus Methermicoccus; species Methermicoccus shengliensis. The sequence continues at coordinate 149,238 of NZ_JONQ01000011.1, read as the reverse complement.
GGCATCTTAGGCACCTTCCTGTTGATGTGGGTTTCGAGATATAAAAAGGTACTTCAATGTATTTCTTGTCGTATTTTATTCTGTAGAAATAGCACTTGTTGCTACGAATACCAAAAACTTTATTACATACAATCACAATGACTACCGTTCGTGATGGAAGATGAGACGGCTCATGCTGATACTGATTGCGCTCCTTGTGATGCTACCATCCATGGCATCGGCAGCGGACGTTGTAAGGGACACTCCTGCAGTGGTTTCTCCTGGTGCCGAGTTCAACGTTACGTTGACGATTTCAGGCATACAGGTCGGAGGTGTGGTGGAGACACTGCCTGCTGGCTTTACCTTTGTGAGCACTGATTATCCATGGTACAACATCTCTGGGCAAAAGGTGGCATTTGCCATAGTCAACAGCACGAGGATAGTGTACACTGTGAAGGCGCCATCTGGCGGCAGTGGGGCATTCACGGGCCTCTATGAAGACTTGCTGGACGAGTCCAATGGAAGCATAGCATCCACAACGGTTACTGTTAAAACCTCTTCTTCTGGCTCTGAAGCTGTGGAGAGCTCGGTCGTGCCCACCATCTCTGTGCCAGTGCCCAGCATTGGAGCAGGGGAAAGGAAGAGCATAAGCCTGCCCTCAGAGGCACGAGGCGATCACGTATGCTTCACCTCGCTCGACATAGCTGCTAGGGACGAGGTGCATCCAGAGGTGATGAAGGTAGAGGTATACGACGTGGCTCCTGCTGGAGTGGAAGCTCCGCGATACCAGAAGGTGCTCGGTTATCTCCGCATCACCACGGGCTTGGAGGATGCGGTTGAAAGCGTTCACATTCACTTCAAGGTGAAGACCTCCTCCATTCAGCATCCGGAGAACGTTGTTCTGCTGAGGTGGGATGGGGCGTGGACACCACTCGATACATCGTATGTGGGGGAGGAGAATGGATACTATGTGTTTGAGGCCAAATCTCCCGGTCTTTCGCTCTACGCGGTGGCGGAGACCGCGGGTAGTTCGGTAGAGTCTTCCAGAACCTCCACGGAATCCGTTTCCTCCAATGCGACGGCCACTACATCCGGGGAGACCGCCGGAGCTGGAGCGGAAAAGACGCCTGGCTTTGGTGCCCTTCTTGCGGTGCTCTGCATAACGGGTATAGCCCTGAGCCATCGGAGGAGGTGAGGCAGGATGAGGAGCGTTCTCTTCGTGCTCGTTCTCGTGCTCTGTCTGTCCATGCCAGCATATGCGCTCGAAATCCCTGGAGACCTCAACCACGATAAGGTGGTATCACAGGATGAGCTCGTGAGCGACATTCTGGCGTATCTCAGTGCCGCATACCTTGGAGGCGACGTGCAGCACCTCAACCTCACGCAGCTCAGAGAGGCGGCTCACATCCACATGTACTATCCGAGAACGATCGTGGACTCTGCCAACAGGACGGTGACCATATACAGGCCGATAAAGAGAGCGGTCGTGTTCAACAGCGAGACCGTGGAGACCTTGCGCTCGCTCCACGCAGATGACAGGATAGTGGGTGTGGGCAAGTACACAATTCAGAACACGCTGCTCTTTTCGGAGTTCACACACCTTCCAAACGTTGGCTCCGTGTGGTCTCCAAACTATGAGCAGGTGCTGGCGTGCCACCCAGATACGGTGTTTCTCTATGGCACCATCTCGGTTTCAAAGTGCGATGCGATACAGAACAAGCTGATCGAGCTCGACCCGGACATCACGGTGATTCGCATGGACTGCTACATGCCGGGAAGCTACGTGGATGAGGTAAGAAAGCTGGGATACCTCCTCGAAAAGGAGGACGAGGCGAGCAGGCTCATCGAATTCTATCAGGCCGCTCTAAACCCAATATATGAAGGGGTGAGGGACATTCCCGAGGAGAACAGGACAAAAGTGTACATCGAGTGCTGGCGAAGCTACCATACGGCTGGGAACGGCAGTGGATGGGACGAGAAGGTCGAGCTTGCGGGCGGCAACAACATATTCCACGATCTCTCTGACTATCCGGATGTGGATGCAGAGTCCGTGGCACTTCGGGATCCACAGGTGATAATCAGAATCGCAAAGACTGAGGGAGGTTATGATGCACACGACTCGAGCGAGCTTCGAGCCCTGAGGGACGAGATATTGAGGCGTCCCGAATTGGGGAACGTTAGTGCCGTGAAGAACGGAAAGATTTACGTGATAAGCAACGACATCTTCGGGGGCGTGAGGCACTTTATAGGCATGCAGTACGTTGCGAAGTGGCTGTATCCCGACCGCTTTGGTGATTTAGACCCGCAGGCTGTGCATCGCCAGTATCTAACAGAGTTTCAGGGACTGAACGCCACTCTGGCTGACAACGGCGTGTTTGTGAGTCCGGAGGTGTGAGGAATGAAGAAACTATTCTGTATACTGGTAGTACTCCTTGCATGCCCATTGGCAGTTATGCCAGCTGCAGCACAGCAATGTGGAATACCAGCAGATGCCAATTCTGATGGTAATCTAACACAGGAAGAGCTTGCAAGTGCAATCGTTTCGTATATGCTTGGTGGTGGAGACCTCAAGCTGGAAGACTTAAGGGATGCTGCATTTATCTATGCATACTGGACGCCAGAGACAGCAGGCAATTTTACTTTAACGGTCTTCGGCAATGCAAATGGAGATACTCGAGCTTAATCCGGATGTCGTGATTGCACTTGCCTCTCCAGCGCCCATTGAGCCAGTTGAAAAATTGGGGGAGGTCGGCATCACAGCAGTTTGTGTAGACACTATCGATTTCGATAAACGCGCTAATGTCATAATGCTATTGGGATACGTGCTTGGAGAGAAGGAGAGGGCTCGAGAGTACGTTGAATGGAGAGAGGAGAAGCTGGGCATTATCAGAGAGCGTTTAAAGGACGTGGCTGAAGAGGACAAGCCTAAAACACTCTTTAAAGACACGGGCTTTAGAGGCGTTTTTGGCAAAGACTACGTAATGAGCAAGACCTTGGAGATGGCAGGTATGAAGAATATCTGCCCTGGAAGAAGGATGGAGTTTGATCCAGAGTGGGTCATCGCAAATAACCCAGATATTATTCTTTTAGGGGATTGGGAAAGCGAATACGTGGGCTACAAAATAAATAACTCTGCCAGGGCATCCGAAGATGTAAAAGAGGAAACAGAGGTGCCAGGGTTTGAGAATATTACAGCGGTGAAAAATGGGGATGTGTATGAGGTAGATTACATGTTGCTCGGCACGAGAGGTGACATTGGAGTATTCTACCTCGCCAAGGTAGCCTATCCTGAGAAGTTTAAGGATATTGACCCGGTGGAGATACATAGAGAGTATTTCGAAAATTGGCTTCGCGTGGATTATCAGGGGATTTTCCTTTATCCGCATACTTGGAAGTAAACAAGGGTGATTGGTGTGAGAGAAAAGATGGACTTTGAGGGGATATTGAGGAGAGCAAAAAAGGAAGAGATAACAAGAGAGGAGGCTTTGTACCTCTTCCAAAAGACCCAGTCATGGGACAGGGCTCTACAGCTATTTGAAACAGCCAGTAAAGTCAGAGACGAGGAGGCTGGAGGGGTATGCAAGCTGATGGGCTTTATATGCTGTATTACGCACTGTACCGTAGACCCTGTATGTAAGTACTGCTTCAGATGGGCTTCAGAAAAGTCCTTCGCGCCTGAAGCAGTTTTGAACTCCGAAGAGCTGGCCAGTGCAGTATCTGCGATAGAGGAAAGAGGTATCAAGCGGGTTGAGCTTGGTGGAGGGACTCTCCAGGGAGAGGAGGGAAGAGCTACAACCCTCAGTGCTGTTGAGGTTGCAAGAAAGGCGAGCAACTTGGAGCTTTGGATAAACAATGGCCCATCATTCAGAGAGGACGATGTTTTCAAGTTTAAGGAATTAGGTGTTAAAGGAATCGCCTGCAACTTTGAAACGATCAATGAAAATGTATTCAGAGACCTCAGACCGGGTGACAGCTTCGAACATCGGAAAAAGATTGTAGAAGCAACGGAAAAGGCCGAACTTGGAATTGATAACACCCTGATGATAGGCTTAGGCGAGCAATGGGATCAGAACCATCCATATTCGGATTGGGTGGATTTCCTGTTTTACTTTAAGCGGTTTAATAACTTTGAAATCTTAGAAGCCCATCCATTTCGACCCATAAAAGGATCTCCTACGCAGGATTATCCCCCGGGCTCTTCTTTTGAGGCGGCAAAAGCCAAGGCGATAGGGAGACTGATTTTCAGGGATATTGATATTGCTGGTGCCGACGATACGATTGGGTTAATGGCAGGTGCCAATCTGATAATGCACTGCTTACCAGTCGTCAGAAAAACGAGGATGAGTATGCGGCCTGGTGGAGGAGAATATGTTAAAATGGAAGAAATCAGCGATACACTGGTATTGGTTGATAATTTACCGATTGTCACCAGGACACCTGTAGAACTTGGGTTGGAAATAGAATTATAGTGGCCATTTTGAAAAGGGTGTCAAACTAAATGCCATCAGAAACCATAACTAAAAAAATAGAATTGAAAGACCAACATACAAAGTTCATGGGGAGGAAAATATTGTTCATATTTTTCCTCCTCATCTTGGTGCTCATCATCGCTGGCATATCCGCAACGCTCGGCTCTTACCCCATATCGGTCTCTGAGGTCTATTCAATAATCTTCCGTGGTATTCCTAAGATTCTTCAAAATGCTGACTTTATCATCTCTCATGGCATTAATGAATTTTTCCGTACGTATTTTACAACTCAGGAGGTCGTCGTCTGGAACTTGAGGCTACCTCGCATCCTGATGGGTATCGTCGCTGGTGCTGGGCTCGCCGTGGCGGGAACGGTGATGCAGGGAATACTCAGAAATCCACTCGCAAGCCCCTATACCCTCGGTATAGCATCAGCCGCAGCATTTGGTGCATCTCTGGCGATAGTGCTTGGCGCAGGCTTTGTTGGGGAGAGGTATATAATAATAACGAACGCCTTCGTGTTCGCCTTATTTGCTTCATTCCTCGTCTATGGCCTGGCAAGATATAAGGAAGCAACACCTGAGACGATGATACTCGCTGGAATCGCCATGATGTATCTCTTCTCTGCGATGACGTCGCTGCTGCAGTACCTCGGCAGTGCAGAGGAGGTACAGGAGGTGGTGTTCTGGATGTTCGGAAACTTGGAGGGGAGGGCATCTTGGGCGAATGTAATTATCATTTCTCTCGTGCTGGTAGCTTGTGTTCCTTACCTTCTCTGGAAGTCGTGGGACCTCAATGCGATGGGTGCTGGTGATGAGAGTGCAAAGAGCCTGGGGGTGGAGGTCGAGCGAGTGCGCATCATCTGCATGCTCGTGGCATCGCTGATAACTGCGACCATCATATGCTTCACCGGCACGATCGGCTTCATAGGGCTGGTGTGCCCCCATATGACGAGAATGGTCATAGGTGGAGATCATCGTTTTCTCCTTCCTGCTTCTGGCGTCTTAGGAGCAGCTGTTCTCCTTGGAGCAGACGCGGTGGCAAGGACTGTGGCGGCTCCCCAGATCGTTCCCGTTGGCATCATGACGTCCTTTCTTGGCGTTCCCCTGTTTGTGTACCTTCTGCTGCGAAAGGGGAGGAGATACTGGTGAGGCTCAAGGTGCGGGGCATTACGTTCGGCTATACGAGCACGCCGACCCTCGATGATATAGCGATGGAGGTGGACACCTCGGAGATACTGAGCATCGTGGGTCCCAATGGTGCGGGCAAGACCACACTGCTGAGGTGCATAGACCGGATTGTGAGCCCACAGAGGGGGTGCATACTGCTGGATGGAAGGGACGTGAGGAAGATGGATAGAAGAGAGGTCGCAAGACAGCTCGCATATGTGCCCCAGACCGCACCCCACGCATTTCCACACACGGTGTTCGATAGTGTGCTCCTGGGAAGAAGGCCACACGTGCAGTGGCACACCACCGATGAGGACATCGAGAAGGTGATAGAGGTGATACAGAGGCTCAACATCGAGCACCTCGCGCTGCGGGAGTTCAACGAGCTCTCTGGGGGGGAGAGGCAGAAGGTGATGATTGCGAGGGCTCTCGTGCAGGAGCCAGAAGTCCTTCTGCTCGACGAGCCCAACTCAAACCTCGACATCAGACACCAGCTCGAGCTTATGGAGATTATCCGTAAGCTCGCCAACGAGGAGGGCATGGCGGTGGTGGTTGCGATTCACGACCTGAACCTTGCAGCGAGGTACTCTGACAGGATAGTAATCATGAAAGGGGGCAGAATCGTCGGTGCTGGAAGCCCCCGAGAGGTGCTCACAGAGGAGAAAATAAGGGAGGTGTATGGGGTCGAGGCGAGGGTGCTCGATGTGGATGGCAATCCCCACGTGATTGTGTGCGGGGTGGCGTGAGGGCTACCTATGCCCATTTTCTACTTCACCACCCTCACCCACTCATGCTGTTCTATCATCCATCTATCATCCATAGCTCTATAGCTCTTTGCTTTTCAAAACCCTGATATACTTTTCCGCAGTCCTGTAAAGCTTATCATCATCTGTAACAAAAGTCAAATTGTTTTTAACGGCGAGATGGAGATAAGAAGCGTCGTAGAACGTTAAACCCTCATCCACAGCTATTTTCAGAACCTCTCTGGGATCGCCCACCTCAAGCTTTTTCAGATTTTCGAGAATTTCGTACAGTACATCCAGAGCTATTATGCCCTCTTCTATGCTGATTTTTCTTCTTTGATAAGCCTGCTTCCAGATTGCATTTCCAATTTCGTAAATTGCCAGGGTGGAGGTGTAGCCTTCGAGCTTTTCCACCTCTCCTCTGCTGCAGAGGTTTATTATGGCTGAAGCGTCAAAGAGCATGGTCATCTCTCCTCTCTGCTCTCCCTTACAGCCTCAATCCACCCCTCCTCGCCGACTTTCTTCAGTATCTCTTCAGCCTCTTTAAGCCTTGATTTGAGAATTTCCATTTTCTTTTTCCGAATGCTCTCCTCTATGGCTTTTCTTATGACTTCCGAAGGTTTAATTCCGAGTCTATCCATCTCATCTTTCAGCTCTCTTTTGATTCTTGCTGAGACAGTAACGTAGTCTGCCATGATTTTGTATTACATAGATGAACTAATAAAGTTTATTACAAAATTTTATTACATTAAATCGACCTTCGAGCTGCCTGAGCCAGAGGTTAAATTTATGAGAGACTTTCAGAAGTTTATAAAAAAGAGTGGCTTTCTGTGAAGTTGGGGCTAAAGATTTTAAAAATAAAATAAGAGAGATTTGAGGGAAAGGTGAATCAAATGGAAATCGAGTTTACAAACCACGCAAAAGATAGGTTTCTAATCTTAGGCATAATTTCAAAATAGACAGAGAAACTGTGGTGAAAGCTGTTAAAGAACCAGATAAGATTGATGCTGGTAGAAAAGGTCGATTGATTGCCCAAAGGGCAATAGATGAGGAGCATTTATTAAGGGTCATATACGAAAAAGATAACAGGATAGTAATAAGTTACATTCTATCCGGCGAGGAGTGGCAGATATGAAGATAAAATATGACAGAGAAGTGGATATACTCATGATAGAACTTTCAGATGAAAAGATTGATTACGCTGAGGAGGCTGGACCTATGATAACCCATTTTACAAAGGATAATAAGCCAGTATTGATAGAAATTCTTGATGCAAGTGATTTTCTTGCTGAGCTGACAAAAATATCAAAAAATATCTATGAAAACTACAGGCAAAGAGGCAGTAGATGTTAAAGCGTAGATAGGGTGTTTAATATCTTTTCTGAAATGATAAGTTCTAGTCTCAATCGCTCTTACCCACTCATGCTGCTTTATCTTCTCGATCTACTCCCAGAACCCCCATCTTAAATAGGAAGTCCTCTTCAGAGATTCTATTCAAGCCTTTTTAAGAACGATGCGGTCTCGTATCTCCCATGCTCTCATGTGCACCACCCAAAGCACAAGCTTTATATACTAAGTTAGGTATCCCTAAGAAATATTTAGGTATGCCTAATTCAAGTGATGCACATGGAAATTACTCTGGATGAGCTGAGTGCTGGACAGTCGGGCAGGATAACGAGGCTCGAGGGAGAGCCCGAGCTGAGGATGAGGCTGATGGACATGGGGCTCGTTAGGGGAACCGAGGTGCGCGTGGTCAGGGTCGCCCCCCTTGGAGACCCAGTGGAATTTGAGCTGAGGGGCTATCGGCTCACCCTCAGGGGAGAGGATGCGAGGTGCGTATGGATAGACGTAGGTGAGAGGCTATGAGGTCAGAGAGGGGAAGAAGGCGCATGGGGAGGCGCAGAGGGCACTGTCGAGGTGCCATTGCGCTGTGCGATGGACGGGCTGGAAGCGAGTGCGTGGTCGTGGATATAGAGGGCGATGAGGCCATCCGAAGAAGGCTCTATGAGATGGGCTTTACTCCCTCCTCGGTTGTGAGGGTTATCGCCTCCCTTGGAGAGGGGTCGGTGCTCGTGGAGGTCAGGGGCTCGAGGGTGGGGCTGAGCGGCTCGATAGCCACCAGCGTGCGTGTTAGGAGCGTGGCAGAATGAGGCCAAGGGTGGCGCTCATCGGCAACCCAAATGTGGGCAAGACCGTGGTGTTCAACGCCCTCACTGGTGCGAGGCAGAGGGTGGGCAACTGGCCGGGTGTGACCGTGGAGAGAAAGGAGGGTCGCTCTTTCGTGGACGGCAAAGAGCTCGATGTCATCGACCTTCCGGGCGTGTACACCATGATCACCCGCTCCATCGACGAGCGAATAGCCCGGGAGTTCATTCTGGAGGGAAATCCAGATGTGGTGGTGGACATCGTGGACGCCTCGAACCTCGAGCGCAACCTGTACCTCACCCTCCAGCTGCTCGAGGTGGGTGCGAACGTGGTCGTGGCGCTCAACAAGATGGATGTGGCGAGGGCGAGGGGGCTTGAGATAGATTCCGATGCGCTCTCGAGGATGCTGGGCGTTCCCGTAGTGGAGATGGTCGCCACGAGGGGCGAGGGCATCGAGCGGCTAAAGAGGGCGGTGCTCGAGCTGGCTCGGGATAAATACGGACAAGAGGCACACAAAGCCGAGCTTGTGCTCGGTGGCGATGATGTGTACGAGCTTGCCCACAGGCGGTACGAGCTGATAGGCGAGATACTGAGCCAGTGCGTTCGCCAGAGGGACAAGGGGAAGTGGAGCACCACCGAGATGCTCGACCGCGTGCTTCTGCACAGGTATCTCGGCATCCCCATCTTCCTCGTGCTGATGTGGGGGATGTTTCAGTTCGCCTTTGGCGTGGCGACCCCGTTCATGGACGCCATCGACCTGTTCTTCACGTCCCTCGGCAGTGTGCTCGCTGCGCACATCGCGAACGAGCACCTTCGCTCCCTGCTCGTGGACGGCATCATCGGTGGTCTGGGGTTCATACTGGTGTTCGTGCCCAACATCTTTCTGCTGTTCTTTGCCATCTCGCTGATGGAGGACAGCGGATACATAGCCCGTGCTGCGTTCGTGATGGACAGGGCGATGAGGAGGCTCGGGCTGCACGGCAAGTCCTTTATTCCGATGCTCATGGGGTTTGGATGCAACGTGCCCGCCATCATGGCGACGAGAACAATCGAGTCCGACAGGGACAGGATAATCACGATACTGGTGTTGCCGCTCATGTCGTGCAGTGCTCGGCTTCCAGTGTACGTGCTGCTGGCTGGCGCATTCTTTGCGCACATGGCGGGGACGGTGATATTCTCGCTCTACATCCTCGGCATCGTGCTCGCGGTGCTCATGGCACTGGTGTTCAGAAAGGTGCTCTTTCGGGGAGAGCCATCTCCCTTCATACTCGAGCTTCCGTCATACCAGACGCCCACGCTCAGAAGTGCGGTGCTGAAGATGTGGGAGAGGGGGAAGCTGTTCATCACGAAGGCAGGGACTGTGCTGCTCCTTGGGGCGCTCGTGATGTGGTTTGCCTCTACCCATCCATGGGGCTGTTCAATCGAGGAGTCGTATGCCGCCATGGTGGGCCACGCCCTCGCATTCGTGTTCGCCCCACTGGGCTTTGACTGGAGGGGCGGGGTCGCCCTGCTCATGGGCATACTGGCAAAGGAGGTCGTGGTCGGCACGTTTGCGGTGCTGTACGGCGTGGACGAGGGCACGCTCGCCCAGACGCTGAGCACCGCGATGACGCCCCTCACCGCATACGCCTTCATGGTGTTCACCCTCATCTACCTGCCATGCATCGCCACGGTCGGTGTGATAAAGCGCGAGCTCGGCTCGTGGAGGTGGGCACTCTTTGCCACCCTCTGGCCCATGGGGCTCGCCTATCTCTCGGCGCTCGTGGTGGTTGGGGCAGGTCATCTTCTGGGGTTTGAGTGAGGTGAGAGGATGGGTGGAAGGATGATGGCTCTGTATGCGGGTTTGCTGGGGCTGATATATGTGGCGGTTGGTGTGCTCGAGATTGTGGGCGGGCTCGCCGTGGGATGGATTCCACACGATACGTTTGGGGGGCTGGTGATGCTCGTCGTGGGAAGTGTGTACCTCTGTGGCGTGCGCGAGCTCGCACTGGGGAAAGAGGAGGGCATATCCTTCGTGCTGGTGGGGGTGATGCTCTCGTGGGTGTTCGGTGTCCTGTATCTGCTGATGATGGGTGCGAGCCTTCTGGATGCGCTCGTGGTGGGGGAGAGAGCGCTGCTGGATGTGAGACCCGAGGTAATCCTCCCCCTGCTCACACTTCCAGCGATACACCACCTCAGGGGGCTCTGGAGGGGATGGGAAACACGCTCACCATGAGCCTCTTCATGGGCTCGCCCTTATATAGTGGCTCGACCAACGTGTGCTCATGCGAAGAAGGGGCAGGCCCAGATGTCCGAGAAGGATTGGAATGCACCCCCACACGACGCTGTTCAAGCCCGCTGGCACACCCTCGTACACGCTCGAGTTCGTGGAGCTCTCGCTGGACGAGCTCGAGACTCTGAGACTCGTTGACCTGCTGGGGATGGAGCAGGAGGAGGCAGCACGTCAGATGGGCATCACGCGAAAGAGCCTGTGGATTGACCTCAAGCGGGCGAGAAAAAAGGTGGCAGAGGCCCTCACTCAGGGCAAGGGCATCCGCATTCAATGCGAGTAGCTCACTCGTGATGACAGTGGTGTCCGTGCTCGCATGCATTGCCGCCCGTGCTCAGCCGTCCCTCGAGGAATGCATCGAGCACGTCCTCCACCCTGCCCGATACCCCCACGATGGGCTCTATCCCGAGCGATGTGAACAGCGATATCGCCTTGGGGCCCATGCCCCCTGATATCACCACGTCCACCCCCTGCTCCTTGAGCCAGCGGGGGAGAAAGTTCGGTCTGTGCTCTGGGCTCTCTACCCGCCACATCCTCACCACTCCACTCTCGTCCACATCGACGAGCGTGTACGTGGCGCAGTGCCCAAAGTGTGGGGACACGTATGCTCCATCGGTTGCTATGCCTATTCTCATATCATCACCTCTCTCTCAAAGTTCTCTCAAAGTATCTCCAGATGTCCTTTGCCTGCTCGATGAGGTGTCTTTGTATGGCATCCACACAGTGCCCACGGGCATATGCCTCGAACAGGCTCTTCTCGTATGGCACCCTGCCCACCACGTCTATGCCCCTCTCCACGCAGAACGCCTCTATCTTGCTCTCTATCGCATCGTTGAGACCACACTTGTTGATGCACACCGCCCCCTTTACGTGAAGCTGGTCTGCGAGCGCGAGCACCCTCTTCATGTCGGAGAGCGCGGAGAGCGTGGGCTCGCACACCACGAGGGCGAGCTGCACCCCAGTGAGCGTGGATATCGTGGGGCACGACGAGCCGGGGGGACCATCGATGAGCACCGTGCCGCCATCCGCCATCTCGAGTGCCCTCTTCCTCACGGTGGCGACCAGCCTGCCAGAGGCACTCTCGCCCGGCTTCAGCATGGCATACACCAGCCCTCCCCAGCGTGTGCTGGATAGCACCACCGTTCCAGACATCCGCCTTTCGAGATGAATGGCATCGCTGGGGCACACGAGAGCACACATGCCGCACCCCTCGCACTTTATGGGGTCGATGGAGAGGGCATCGGTAATCGCCCCAAACCTGCATGCATCGGCGCACATGCCACACCGCGTGCATGTATCTTCAATCACCGCCACATCGAGCCCATAGAAGGGCTCCTCGTCCACTGGCTGTGCATCGAGCATCATGTGAAGGTTTGGAGCCTCCACGTCGCAGTCTGCCATCACCACATCTTTTGCACACAGGGCGAGGGCGGTGGTGAGCATCGTCTTTCCCGTTCCCCCCTTGCCGCTTATCACTGCGAGCTGTCTCATGCGCTCACCTCCCGTTCAATGCGAGAGAGCAGGGACTCAAACCGCTCCCTCCAGCGCGGGATGTGTGCGAGCGGAATGCCAGCAGAGCACAGCCTCGCAATCCCGTCGTCGTATGGAATCTCCATGAGCACGGGGACGCTGGCACACAGCCTCTCTGGCGCATCGTGGTCGATGCACTTGTTGATGCACTTGTTGATGCACTTGTTGAGCACCACCCCAGAGGGCACGTCGAGCAGCGATACCAGCTCGAGCGAGAGGGCGAGGTCGTGAATGCCCCCTTTCGTGGGCTCTGCCACGAGCACACAGAAGTCCACGTCCTCGAGGGCGTGCACCACGGGACACGAGGTGCCCGGAGGGCAGTCCAGCACTGCCAGCTCTGGGCTCGCATCATCGAGCATGAGCTTCATCCTCTCGATTACGGGCACCGCCCTTGGCTCGCCCACATCGAGCCTTCCAGAGAGCACCGTGAGCCCTGCTCGTGGGCTCGTGCGGGATATTGTGCCCACATTCCTCTTTTCGAGGCGAACCGCTCCCGTGGGGCACGCAATCTGGCACGCACCGCACGATATGCACAGCTCTGGAAAGGTGAGCACCCTGTGGGAGAGCACCGCTATTGCCCCGAACATGCACGCATCTGCGCACATGCCACACCGCGTGCACGCCTCATCGCTGACCCGTGGAACCTCCACGCTCACGCGCTCAGTCACCTCATCCTCGCATTTGCATGGGTAGAAGAGGTGGGCATTCGGGGCGTCCACATCACAGTCCACCAGCCACACCTCTTCTGCCACCTCTGCGAGGCTCACGGCGACCATCGTCTTGCCAGTGCCTCCCTTGCCACTGGCAACTGCTATCTTCATTGCTCACGCCTGTAGGGCTTTAGCGCCATCCTCTTCTCCACGCCATTCCGAGACCTCCGAGCCACCGGCACCGGCGACCGAGGCCACGTCCCCATCCAAGGCCCATGGGGAGTGGCCACGTGTACGTCCCTTCTTCTTTCATGCGGGACACTTCCTCCCGCATTGCCTTTATCCGTTCTTTATACTCTTCTGGAGCCTCCTCTTCCATTTTCTCGAGTCGCTTCTCGACCACTTCGAGCCTCTTTTTCGGGTCCACGCCCGTGAGACACAGGCCCAGCCCCCTTCCAGTCATGGGGCCAAGACCAAGCGGTCCAGTTCTGTCCAGTCCCGGCATATCCATCACCTCCTATTCGACTTCATCGAGCCCGCCAGAGAGCAGGGCATGAACGGCATCCCTTGCACTCCCTCGTGCCCTGTACACCCGTATGCCTGCGGCACGCAGCACCTTCAGGGCGTTTGGTCCCACCTCACCGCTGATGAGCGCCTGTGCCCCAGCGTCGGCAAGTGCCTTTGCAGCCCTCACGCCCGCCGACCTCTCATCGATGTGGGGATTTTCCCACACCTCCTCCTCATTCGCATCGGTGTCCACCAGCCCCATGTAGCGTGCCCTTCCGAACCTGTGGTCAACCTGCGCGTCCATGCTGGGTGCACACAGGGTGATTGCTATCCTCAACGCCACCACCCATATATACGCATATGTGCAATAATAAAAGACTTTCGGTTCGAAAGCGATTTCTATACGGGGGTGCAATGCTGTGGCATGGGCATACTCGATGCGCTCGTGCAGAAATGTCTCGATGAGGCTGGAGCGTACGTGCTCGAGGACGTGAGGGTGGGGCTCGGATACACGTGCGCAGTGGTGTCGGATGGCAGAGGCAGGTATGCTGGGCTTGCCGCCACGCTGCTCCACGAGGTAGCCCCAACGTGCGTGCACCACGGGAGGGCTGGGAGGCTCGCCGGTGCACCTCTCGATGAGGTGCTCGCCCACAGGCCCAGGACCCTCGTAGAGAGGGCAGTGGCACTTGCGTGCTGCAATGCGGTGCTCAACCGAGACGTGGTGGCACGTGAGGGGCTCGAGCTCGAGCTTGCGGGAAGGGATGTGGGCATGGTGGGTTACTTTGCCCCCCTCGTGCGCGAGCTCAATGGGGTGGTGCGCTCCCTGACAATCGTGGAGCGGAATGAGGTACTGGTGGGTGGAGAGGTGAGGAGGGAGCTTTCCGCCATTGAGGGATGCGATGTGGTGCTGGTGTCCTCCTCCACGCTGGTGAACGGCACGGTGGATGAGGTGCTCTCCGTGTGTGGGGGTGAGGTGGTGATGCTGGGCCCCTCCACACCCTTCACGTTCTCGGTGTTTCCAGAAAAGGTGGTGGCGCTCGCTGGAAGGCAAGTGGTGGACATCGATGGGATGCTGAAGGTGGTCTCGGAGGCTGGCGGCACCCCCCAGCTCTCGCGCTACACCAAAAAGCTCACGCTGCTGAGAGGCGATTAGGAGCTCGTAGTTTGGCGATGAGCTCGTGCATGGGGATGCCGTAGCCCACGGAAAGGGGGACGTCGTCGAGTTTTGGGAGGTATTACACCAATTTGTGATTTTTTTCTTAATGTTATACAACCATTGTTAAGTTTAGTTTTTACTGACATCTATCCAAGTCAGTGAATTCTTTTTACTGACATGGCTCCCATGCCCACGATAAATATATATTGATTAGGGAAGATGCTCTACGGGGGGCGAATGGATGGAAGATATAAAAAAGGGATTGGAGAGCGTTATTGCGCTGGAAACGAGCATCTCCTACATAGATGGAATAAATGGTATACTGGAATACAGGGGATACAACATAAATGACCTATCGGAGATGCCGTATGATGCCGTCTCATACCTGCTCATACATGGAGAGCTCCCGGATGAGGATGAGCTCGAGGCCTTTTCTGGCCAGCTGAGGGCCGAGAGGGAGATAGATGAGGACACGATAGAGTTCATGAGGATGTGCCCCTATGGAGTCGAGGCCATGGACGCTCTGCGCACGGCGGTCTCCTACCTCTCCCACCACGACCCCGACATGTCCGACTGCTCGCTCGATGCTAACCTGCGCAAGGGCATCAGGCTGATAGCGAAGTTCCCCACCATCGTTGCGGCATACTACAGGATAACAAATGGCCAAGAGCCCATCGCCCCCCATCCCTCCCTGCCGCATGGGGCAAACTTCCTGTACATGCTCAGAGGAGAGGAGCCGAGTGAGCTGGAGGCAAGGCTGATGGAGCTGGACTTCATCCTCAGCGCAGAGCATGAGCTGAACGCCTCCACGTTCTCTGTTCGGGTGGCGGTATCCACCCTCTCCGATATCCACTCCGCCGTGATAGCGGGCTTGAGCACGCTCAAGGGGCCGCTTCACGGAGGTGCTCGGCTCGCCGTCATGAGGATGCTCGAGGAGGTTGGCTCACCAGAGAGGGCAGAGGAGTATGTGCTGAGCCTCATCGCAGAGGGGCAAAGGGTGATGGGGTTCGGACACAGGGTGTACAAGACGTACGACCCGAGGGCAAGGATATACAAGCGGCTCGCCAGAGAGATAGCGGATGAGAGGGGTGATACGAGGTGGTTCAGGATTGCCGAGAGCATCGAGGAGGCAGTCCAGCGTGAGCTCGTGGAGAAGCAGGGCAAGCCCCTTTGTCCCAACGTGGACTTCTACTCGGCGGTGGTGTACAAGTATCTGCACATCCCACCAGAGTTCGCCACCTCTCTTTTTGCCATCGGAAGAATCTCTGGATGGGTCGCCCACTGCATCGAGCAGTATGCAGACAACAGAGTGATACGTCCGAGGGCAAAGTATGTGGGAAAGCACCACCCCTCACGGTGATTATCTCATCATGTTCCGCAGCACCGTGGGCAGTATACCTCCGTTGCGGTAGTACTCCACCTCTACTGGGGTGTCCAGCCTCGCCACGACGCTGAACCTCTTCTCGGCTCCGTCCTCGCTCCTTGCCACCACGGTGAGCTCTCCCCCGGGCTGAATGTCGTGTATGCCGAGGATGTCGTACACCTCCCTTCCCGTGAGGCCCAGTTCCTCCGCACCCTCCCCCTCCTTGAACTGCAGGGGCAGCACCCCCATTCCCACGAGGTTGCCACGGTGGATGCGCTCGAAGGACTGGGCAATCACCGCCTTGACGCCCAGAAGCTGGGTACCCTTGGCAGCCCAGTCACGAGAGCTTCCCGTGCCGTACTCCTTTCCAGCGATGACGATGAGCGGTATTCCCTCTCTCCGATAGCGCATTGCGGCATCGTATATCGTCATCACCTCCCCGCTGGGCAGGTGCACCGTCCATCCCCCTTCCCTCGAGACCAGCCCGTTTTTGAGCCGTATGTTGGCAAAGGTGCCCCGCATCATCACCTCGTGGTTTCCTCTGCGTGCCCCAAAGGAGTTGAACTCGTAAGGCGCCACGCCATGTGCAATCAGGTACCTGCCCGCAGGCCCATCTGGGGGAATCGCCCCGGCAGGGGATATGTGGTCCGTGGTGATGCTGTCTCCCAGAAGGGCGAGCACCCGTGCGCCCCTTATGTCGCCTCTCTCGGGAGGCTCGAGCGCGAAGTCCTCGAAGAATGGAGGCTCCCTGATGTACGTGGAGGATGGGTCCCACTGGTAGAGCTTGCCACTTGGGGACGTGAGCTTTTGCCAGAGCTCAGAGCCCTCGAACACCTTGGAGTACTGCCTTTCGAACAGCTCCGGGGCAAGGGTGCTGCTCACGAGCTGCTCGACCTCTTCTTTGGTGGGCCAGATGTCCCTCAGGTACACGGGTCTGCCATTGGGGTCGTATCCCAGCGGTTCTGTGGTGAGGTCGATGTCCACCGTGCCAGCGATGGCATACGCCACCACCAGCGGCGGGGATGCGAGGTAGTTTGCCTTGACGAGGGGGCTAATCCTGCCCTCGAAGTTGCGGTTTCCACTGAGCACCGCAGCCACCACGAGGTCGTGCTCCCTTATTGCCTCCGCCACCTTCTCAGAGAGCGGACCACTGTTGCCTATGCACGTCGTGCACCCGTACCCCACGGTGTGGAAGCCCAGTGCCTCGAGATAGGCGATGAGCCCAGATGCCTCGAGATACTCGCTGACCACGCGTGAGCCCGGGGCGAGGCTGGTCTTCACATGGGGGCTCACTCTGAGCCCCAGCTCCACCGCCTTCTTTGCCAGAAGCCCTGCCGCCATCATCACCGATGGGTTTGAGGTGTTGGTACACGAGGTGATGGCGGCAATGACCACCGAGCCATGGGTGATTGGCACCTTCATAGAGCCCATGTCCAGCTCCACCCTCCCACATGGCTCTGAACGTACGTCCCTGCCGAATGTGCTCTTCATCGCCTCGTGAAAGCTGAGCTTCATCCTGCGAAGGGGTATGCGGTCCTGCGGTCGTCTGGGTCCGGCAACGCACGGCTCCACGGTGTCCATGTCCAGCCTTAGTGTATGGGTGTAGCGGGGTGCCTCATCATCGAGCAGCAGCCCCTGCATCGTGAGGTACTGCCTCACCAGCTCCACGTGCTCTCTGCTCCTTCCCGTTTCCAGAAGGTATTGCAGCGTTTTTTCGTCCACAGGACAGAACCCCATGGTGGCGCCGTACTCTGGCGCCATGTTGGCAATCGTTGCCCTGTCTGGAAGGCTTAAACTTCTGAGTCCAGGTCCATAGAACTCCACGAACTTGCCCACCACCCCATGCCTTCTCAGCATCTCCGTGATGGTGAGCACGAGGTCGGTGGCAGTCACCCCCTCGGGCAGGCTTCCGCACAGCCTCACGCCCACCACCTCTGGCACTGGCATGTAGTAGGGCTGGCCAAGCATCACGGCCTCGGCCTCTATTCCTCCCACGCCCCATCCCAGAACTCCGAGCCCGTTGACCATGGTGGTGTGGGAGTCTGTGCCCACGAGGCTGTCTGGAAATGCAACACGCTCTCCGTTTTTCTCCCGAAGCTGCACCACCGATGCCAGATGCTCGAGGTTTACCTGATGCACTATCCCTCTGCCGGGGGGAACGACCCGAAGGTTGTCGAACGCCTGCTGAGCCCAGCGCAGGAGGGCATAGCGCTCGCGGTTGCGCTCAAACTCCCTCTGTTCGTTGCACTCAATGGCGTACGACGTCCCGTGGCAGTCCACCTGAAGGGAGTGGTCAATCACGAGGTCTGCGGGTATCAGGGGATTGATCTTGGAGGGGTCGTGCCCGAGCCTGTGCATCGCCGACCTCATCGCAGCGAGGTCAACCACTGCAGGCACCCCCGTGAAGTCCTGCAGCAGCACTCTCGCGGGTATGAAGGGAATCTCACGCTGGGGCACCCTCTTCGGACTCCATCTCGCAAGCGAGTACACATCCTGCTCGGTGATGAGATGTCCATCCACCTGTCGTAGCACCGCCTCGAGCAGCACCCTGATGGAGTAGGGAAGACGGGATATGTCCCCAGCCCCCACCTCCTCGAGCACATCGAGCCGATAGACCACCACAGAGCCCATACTCGTGTCGATGACGTCCTTGGCACCAAAGGGATCGTTCTCCGCACTCATCACCTTCACCACACGATATCGGAATGTGGACGGCGTTATTCCGTTCCCTTATATAACGGTCATGGACAGCAGACAGCAGCTCATCTGAGCCATCTTTTCAGCAGCACGCCCGTGGCATACGCTGGAAGCACGTGGGACACACTTCCGTAGTGTGCAGAGCAAAGATGACACTCAATCCCGAGCTGCTGTGCAGCCTCGGAGATAAGGGGCTCCCCAATGCCACACGCCACGACCTCAGATGCTGGATGGCGCTTTAGCACATCTCTCATGGCTGCCATGAGCTCTGCAAGCTGTGCCTTTTTTATCTGAAGTGCCATGTCCACGATTGCGTCCTCTCCGAGCTCGTCGGCGTCCGCACACACGCACCTCGCCAGCCTATGCATGCACTCCTCTCGTGATGTGCCCCTGCCATCTGCGGTGCTCCACACCCCAACATCACATCCGAGCACGGTGTGCACATCACCCATGGTGGCAAACGTCTCCTTGGCGAGCGGGACACTCACCCCGTCCAGCTGCACGGCACGTACGAGGGCACACACGCTGGTGCGGACCATCCCCGTGTACACCAGCTCCCCCGCAGCCAGCCGCTCAAGGTCAGTGGTGTGTGCCCTCACCCGTCCCTCGATGATGGGGATGATGTCCGTGGTGGTGCTGCCCATATCCACCAGCAGGCAGCTCGGATGGCTCTCTGCCACCAGCATCGCAGACGCCATCCAGTTGGCGGCGGCAAACGAGAGCGGTGATGCCACCACCCTCTCGATGCCGTAAAACCCTCCATCGAGGGAGAGAAAGTACACCTCATCGAGCACGCTGGCACACGCACGGGCAATCGCCACCACGCCCTCTCTCCTGCTGGAAAAGCAGTCTGCAAGCTCCCCTGTCATCACCACCCCTGCGGGCACGCCCTCAGCTGCCCTTCTTATCCCCTCAAGAGCACCCTCGAGGTCTGCATCTTGCCAGAGGGGGAGGTGGATGATGTCCCATGCGCCATCTGGTGTGGCGAACTTGGTGTTTGCACCCCCCACATCTATGCCCACACACATACACATGCTACGGACTCGCCGCGATTCGAACACGGGTCTGCGGGTCCGAAGCCCGCCAGGATATCCACTACCCCACGAGTCCGCCCTCTCTTGTGTGTATTGGGTATTTAATCTTAGTGATGGGCCCCCCAAGAAAACCTTTTTACCCCTGTGTCGAATAGCGTATGGGCGATTGCATGGACACATCGAGGATAGGCTTCTCGTGCATCTCATCACTGGCAGACCCCTCCGCGTGGGTGTACGGGCTGGAGGAGCTGGGCTTTTCTGCATGGGAGTACGTGGCAGATGGCGATGATGCCCTCATCCCACAGAGGTTATCCCTCCTTCGGGATGTGAGGGACACCACCTCACTCACAATAACGGTGCACGCCCCCTTTTCTGACCTGAACATGGCGAGCCTCATACACCGAATATGGGAAGACAGCGTGGAAGCCATCATGGAGACCATGAGGCTCACAGCCGAGCTTTCCGAGATGATCACGGTGCACCCGGGCCATCTTTCCCCATACGCCATGGGAAGGGTGGACCTCGCAAAGCAGAGGCTGATAGAGGCTCTCGAGCGGCTGAGTGGGGCAGCAGAGGAATATGGGTTCACGTTGGGGGTCGAGAACATGCCGGAGTTCAAGTACGTGTTCTGTCGTACGAGGGACGAGGTGGAGGAGGTGATAGAGGCAGTCGATAGCCCGCACCTTGGCATCACGCTCGATGTGGGGCATGCCAACACAACAGGAACGCTCGATGACTTTCTGAGGAGCGAGCACATCGTGCACGCCCACATCCACGACAACATGAAGGATCACGACAGCCATCTCACAATTGGAGAGGGCAGCATTGAATGGGGGGCGGTGATGGACAGCCTGCTCGGGAGAAACATCACGATGATAATAGAGGCACGCACGCTGGAGAGTGGTGCAGCCTCACTGGAGTTTTTGAGGTCGCTCTGAGATGGATGCGAAGGACGTAGAGCTTTTGAGGGCTGCCCAGCAGGGGCTTTTGGTGTGCAGCAGGCCATACAGGGTCATAGGAGAGCAGGTGGGGCTCTCTGAGGAGGAGGTGCTGGAGAGGCTAAGGAGGCTCAAGGAAAGGGGATACATCAGGAGGGTGGCGGCATCCATCGCCCACTACAACATAGGTATGATGGCAAATGCGCTGTGTGCGTGGTGTGTCGAGGATGACAGGGTGGAGGAGGTGGGAAGGAAGCTCGCCTCCTTCAGGGAGGTCACCCACTGCTACCAGCGGGAGCGGGCGGATGGGTGGAGGTACAACGTGTACACCATGGTGCACGCCCGCACGAGGGAGGAGTGCCTCGCCATCGTGTCCTCTCTTGCCCGCAAGGTGAACGTCGAGGACTATGTGGTGCTGTTTTCCACGAGGGAGCTCAAAAAGACGGGGGTCAGGCTATGAAAAGCTCGTTGATGCCCCT
Organism: Methermicoccus shengliensis DSM 18856; assembly: GCF_000711905.1. Taxonomy (NCBI): domain Archaea; kingdom Methanobacteriati; phylum Methanobacteriota; class Methanomicrobia; order Methanosarcinales; family Methermicoccaceae; genus Methermicoccus; species Methermicoccus shengliensis. The sequence continues at coordinate 128,110 of NZ_JONQ01000011.1, read as the reverse complement.
TTTGCTCAACCTCGAGAGCAGGAGGGTGGTGGTGTTCGGAGGGGGCAATGTGGGGCATCGAAAGGCATCGCTCTTTTCGAGGTACTGCCATGTGGATGTGGTATCGCGCAGCTTTGTGTCCCAGCTGAAAGAGCTCGAGAATAGCCGTGAGACGGTGCGGCTCATCGAGGTGGGCGAGCTGGACGAGGACACCATCATCGAGCATGCGAGAGGAGCGTTTATCGTGGTGGCAGCCACAGACAATGAGGAGCTGAATGAAAAGATAGCACACATCGCCCACGAGAATGGAGCGCTGGTGAACAGCGTGCACGATGTGCTCGACGTGGTGGTGCCCTCAATCGTGGAGGGTGAGGGTGTGGTGCTCGCCATCTCCACGAGGGGTGCCTCGCCTGCGATGTCCAAGTTCATAAGGCAGAGACTGGAAGGAGCGCTCGAGGCATCCCTCTCTCCAGAGTACCTCCTCATGGTGCGGCTCCAGAGTGAGCTTCGAGAGCACCTGAAGCGCGTCGTGGGCGACCAGCAAAAGAGGGCGCGTCTGCTGTGGAGCGTGCTCGAAAGCGAGGAGGTGTGGGAGAGTCTCGCATCTTCGTATGAGGAAGGGTTTAAAAGGGCGTTGATGCACATAGAGATGCAGCTGGAGGGGCGTGATGAGTGAGCTTTCGGCACTCGTGGTGACTCACGAGAGGGCGAGTGTGGACGAGATAGAGAGCTGCTTCGAGGGGGATGTGGAGCAGCTGCTGAGAGAGCTGTTCTCTGACGAGCGTGTGCACGAGTGTATGGTGCTCCAGACGTGCAACCGCTTTGAGGTGTATGTGGTCTCCCCGGTTGCCTCCAAGGTGCTGCTCGAGCTCGCCAAGCGGCTCAACGTTCCCCTGAGGCTTGTGGACATCCTGAGCTCTGAGGAGTGCATGCTCCACCTGCTCAGGGTGGCGGCAGGACTCGAGTCCATGGTGGTGGGCGAGGACCAGATACTGGGTCAGCTCAAGGACATGTACCTTCTTGCCAAGCGCGCTGGCACCACGGGAAGGGTGCTGGACACCGCCGTGAGCAAGGCCATACAGGTGGGAAAGCGGGTGCGCAGCGAGACCAGAATAAGCAAGGGCTCGGTGTCCATAGGCTCGGTGGCCGTCGATTTGGCAGAGGAGGAACTTGGAACCCTGAAGGGCAAGAAGGTGATGATTATCGGGGCTGGGGAGATGGGCACCATCGTCGCCCGCACGCTCTCTCACAAGCATATCTCGAAGCTGTACGTGGCCAACAGGACGTTCTCCAGGTCCCAGAGGCTTGCGGAGGAGCTTGGGGGGATTGCGGTGCCCTATGAGGAGCTGGAGAGCTATCTGCATGCGGTGGACGTGGTCATCAGCGCAACTTCCGCCCCACACGTCATCCTGAGGCGGGACAGGATAGAGCGAGCGCTAAACGGCAAGCGGGAGCTGCTCATCATAGACATTGCAAACCCGAGGGACGTGGAGGAGAGCGTGGGGCACATAGATGGGGTCAGGCTGTACAACATCGACAACCTGAGGGGCATAAGCCAGCGCAACCTCCAGCTTCGCATCGGCGAGGCGGTAAAGGCAGAGAGAATCGTGAATGAGGAGCTGGCGCACCTGTACAGGATGTACAAGAGGCAGCGGGCAGACCACATAATCAAGAGTCTGTACTCCGAACTCGAGCACATCAAGCTCAAAGAGCGGGAGAAGGTGCTCAACAGGCTGGGCGCGTACCACACCTTGGGCGATGTGGAGCGCGAAATCATAGATGACCTCCTGCGCTCCCTTGTGAACAAGATTCTCTCCGAGCCCACAAAGCGGCTGAGGGAGGCAGCCGAAAGGGGAGATGCTGAGCTCATGGAGGCGGCTGCAAGGCTGTTTGGCCTTCATCCCCCAAGGCAGGGCGAGGGTGGGCGAGGAGATAATTTTTAATATGTGCGCTGCCGTATGGTCGGAGGGCGGGACAGTAGGGTAGCCTGGACGATCCTCGAGCGTTTGGGACGCTTGGACCGCGGTTCAAATCCGCGCTGTCCCATACTTTAACTCTTCATTGGGTCCTGGTCTTCGAAATCGAATTACGTCAAAAGAGGTTGTCGGTCACACCAGAACACAGCTTTGCCACTCTTAGAGGGTGTGGTAGATTTAAGATATACGCAAGAGCTTTTAGGTATGGCAGTAAAACAACGGAAATATATAGTGAGTAATAGGGATATGGGGAAAAGAACGAGTTAAGTGAAATCGGGGGCGCATGGCTGATGGAGACAGAAAAGGAGAATAAGGAGAGCCTTAGGGGAAAAATAAAATATCAAATCCAGATAATGAGGGATTATATGACAAACAAAAAATATGTAGAACTGCTCTGGCATGGGAAATACGATGAGATAGAACTTGGCAACAAAATGCCCATTGAAAGACCAAATCTTCCATTTCAGGTAGTTGAAACTATAAACAAACCAAGAATCAAAGGAGGTTATACAAAACCTCTTTTTCCCGAGGACGAATGGCCCGAGAACTATCCAAAGGACTGGAAGAATCTGCTTATCTGGGGCGATAACAAACTTGTTATGTCCTCACTTTTGAAACAGGGCTGGGCTGGAAAGATAAACCTCATTTACATAGACCCGCCGTTTTTCACTGGTGCTGATTTCACGATAAGAACAAAGGTGGGAGATGAGCAGGTAGAGAAGGCACCGTCCATCATTGAGGAGAGGGCTTATAAGGATACATGGAGCGGTGGCATTGCTTCTTATCTCAAATATATGTATGAGCGGCTGGTTTTGATGAGGGAACTTCTGGCTGAAAATGGTAGTATATATGTGCATTGCTTTCATCCAGAGACGCCAATATTGATGGGGGATTTCACCCTTAAGAATATCCAAGATGTACAAGCAGGAGACTTAGTTGTATCAGATACCAATAGAGTAAACAAAGTTGTGAGAAAATATAGAAGACCTTATAAAGGAAAGTTGTTGGAAATCAGATATATGGGTAATGTTATCCCCCTGAAGGTTACACCTGAGCATAAGTTTTTTGCCATAAAGAAAGTGTGGAGAAAGAAAATCAGAAATAAATTTAAAAATGGAATAAGCAATAATCTTCATAGTGAGTTTATAGAAAAAATTAGAGCAGATCAATTGGAAATAGGAGACTATCTTATCATACCTATAAATGGTGAAATTACTAAGGGAAAATCTTTTATAGAGACCAAAAAATTTATTAGTGAATCTGATACACGCTCCAAAAGCATTCCAGAGAAAATTCAAATTGATGCAAAATTCATGCGATGGATTGGGTATTATCTTGCTGAAGGTATGATAGATTATTCTGCTACTACTGGTAATCCATCTGGTGTAAATTTTACAACGGGATTAAATGAAATTCATTTGCATGAAGAAATAATCACCTTGACTAAAGAGATATTTAAATTGGATGTTATAAAGGTACCTCTTCCTAAATATGGAGGAATGAGGTTAAGGATATGTAGTAATCCTTTAGGTAAACTTATTGAAATTTTATGTGGAACTGGAGCAGGTAAAAAAAGGTTACATCCCCTTTTCATGACACTGCCGCCTAAATTCCAATATGAGATATTTGATGCGTGGGCTAAAGGTGATGGTTGGAATTACAAAGGACCAAGAAATGAGAATTCTACAATTGTTGGAACAGTTTCAAAAGAATTAGCATTGCAAATGTTTATAATTTTATTACGAAATCATAAAGGTCCAAGATTAGAGATAAGTAGAAATCCCAATGTACTAAAAGATAATCATCATCTTCCTTATAGAATAGTATTGCCTCTTGGTGAAAGGAATAGCCCACGGCACTGGATAGAAGGTAGATATCTCGCTGTTCCAATTACCTCTATAAGGAAATTTGACTATGAGGGAGATGTATTCAATTTAGAGGTGGAAAACGACCACAGTTATTGTGCTGATTTTGTAAAAGTAAGCAATTGTGATTGGCATGTGGGGCATTATGTAAAGGTTTTGATGGATGAGATTTTTGGGTATGAGAATTTCAGGAATGAGATAATTTCCAGACGAGGTCAAACTAAAAATTTACAATATCAGTTTGAGAAGTTCAAGACAATGAATGTCTTTAATGATTATATCCTCTGGTATTCAAAAACTCCCGATGCGACATTTAACCCACCCTTAAGAAAAGCTTTAGATTATCAACGGGAAGGTCGTTGGCAAAGTATGTGGAATAATGCAGATAGACCTACAATGAGGTATGAGTTATTAGGTGTTAAGATTAAATCTGGACAATGGAAATGGTCGAAAGAAAGAGCATATAAGGCTGTAGAGAATTATAAAAAATTTTTAGAAATAAGTAAAAAAACGGGCGAATCTTTAGAAGAATACTGGGAAAGAACTGGAAGAAAACTCGAATTTGTTTGGCGTTTTGGGAAGGGAAAACCTGTTTATTGGGTTCCTCCTCAAGAAGAAGTAATATGTGACAATAATTGGTTGGATATTAAGGGATACGAATATACACAAAATTTTAAAACTCAAAAATCTGAGGTGTTGCTAAAAAGGATAATTTTAATGGCTTCCAACCCCGGCGATATTGTTGCAGACTTCTTCTGTGGCTCAGGAACAACTTTAGCAGTGGCAGAGAAACTTGGTAGAAGATGGATAGGATGTGATTTATCCAAATTTGCCATTCAGGTAACGAGGAAAAGGCTTCTGGACATTCACAACTCAAAGGATCTGATGGAGGAAGAAAAATGATTAAAGAGAAGATAAAGAATGCAATAGATAGAGTTATCAAACGGTCTGGATTTAGCCTTAACAGCATTATTATTTTTGGCTCAAGGGCAAGAGGTGATTTTAATGCCGATAGTGATTATGACATTCTCATTATTCTCAATGAAGACCTCTCTATTGAAGACAGGAGAAGACTTACGGTAAAGATTTCCGCTGAATTGCACAAAGAGATGAAATTTACTGCTTTTGATATTATTGTTAAATCATTAAAAAAGTTTGAGGAAGAGAAGGATGTGGTCAACACTATCTCAAACGAGGCGTTTCTGGAAGGTGTAAAGATATGAAGAAGGGATACATTCTAAGATGGTTTAAGAAGGCAGAAAGTGATTTAAAGGTGGCTGAGCATATGTTAGAGGTTGAAGAGCCACCAACCGATGCAATATGTTTTCACTGCCAGCAAGCAGTGGAAAAATACTTCAAGGCATATTTAACCTCTAAAAATATTCGTGTGAAGAAAACCCACGACCTGGAAGCACTTTTAAATTTATGCATTGAACAGGACAAAGAGTTTGAAAATTTAAATAAGGGAAAAATATCCAGCCTGAGTTTCTTTGCAGTTGATGTTAGGTATCCCGATGAATTTTATATGCCGTCCATAAATGAAGCTAAAGAATACGTTGAACTTACTAAAAAAGTGAAATTATTTGTCATGAAAAGGCTAAACATAAGAGAATCTGATATAAGGGAGAGTAAAAATGGGGCGTAAACTCTATGGCAAGCCTGCAAGACCTTTTGAAGTATGGAACATAGGAAACTATGAGACGATATACTGGAGGGACAGAGAGGATGAATACCTCGCCTTTATGCTGAAACTCTATCAGGCTCAGCCGTTGCATGGGTTTAGGTATCTACACGGAAGAAAAGGCGAAAGAATTGTGCATGTGGGTCCGTTAAATGCACCAGTAACAATGGAAGAGGTTGAAAAAGTTGTTCTGGAATGCAGGGCAAACAACTTCAACAAAGCAGACATCCTTGGCTGGGAGTGGAGCTATGAGGTTAATGAACTTGGAAAGGAACTGGCAAAGAAAAACGGTGTTGATTTGAAACTGATTCAGATTCCATCTGTGAACGAGATAAAATCCGCCCTTGTGGGTTTTGATTTGCAACTTTTGAAAATACCTGATCAGGTTGTGGAAAAAGAGCTCGCTCCTCATATCAAATTCCCTGAAGTGGCGTATTTAGAAATAGAAACAGAGGTTAAGGGAAGAGAAGTTGCTCTCAAAATAACAGATTTCCAGCTTCCACCTACAGCAGAACTTGCAGAGATTGCGGATAGGATAAAAGACTCTCGAGAACTCATAGATTACTGGGCGATAGATTGGGACTACAAGGGAGATACATTTCATAATCAGTGGCAGAGTTTCAGGAAGAAGAAGGAGCCGAAGGTTGAGTATGAAGCAAGGCACAGATATGATGAGCCAGGGGAATACACCATAATGGTTAAGGTGATAGATGTATTTGGGACAGATACAAATAAAGTTATAAAAGTAAAAATAGGAGGCGATTTATGAAAGATATGAAAGAAAGTCCATTTACGCCCGGCAATCCCGTGCCTGTGGAACTATTTGTTGGCAGAGTTAATCAGATTAAAGAAATCTTAAAGTATGCCGAACAAAGCACTCATGGAAGACTGGAAAATGTTTTTTTGGTAGGTGAAAGAGGCATAGGCAAGAGCTCTTTAGCGGCATTTTTAAAATATATGGCAATCACACAAGAAGATTTGTTAGGAGTATATCTTTCATCGGGGGGAATCAATGAGTTAGAAGAACTAATCCGACGTATAATTGAACAAGTATTAAGAGAGGTAAATAAAGAAAGTGATTTAAAAGACAAATTCGTTTCATTTTTCAAAGACAAGTCAAAATATATTCAGCAAGTGGGACTTTTTGGGATTTCTCTAAGTTTCAATCCGCCTAAGAATGAATTGGAATACATGGTGAGGAACTTTCCAGAAACAATCAAAGAATTATGGGATAAAATAAAAGATAAAAAAGAGGGATCTTTTTGGTCTTAGATGACATCAATGGATTGAGTCGAAGTAAGGAATTTGCAAATTGGTACAAGAGTTTTGTAGATAATGTTACCATAAAATATCCAAAAGAGTTCTCTGTAATTATTTTAGCAATTGGTTTACCAGAGGTAAGAGATTCTCTTGCTAACACTCAGCCATCTCTTATGAGAGTTTTTAGAATAATAAATATAGATAAACTTGAAAACAAAGAAGTAGAAGAATTCTTCAATAGAGCTTTTGATAGTGTAGGAATAGAAGTAAACCAAAAAGCAATGGAACTGATGGTGGAATTTTCTAGCGGATTGCCTATTTTAATGCATGAAATAGGAGATGCAGTTTTCTGGAAAGATGAAGATGGAATAATAGATGAGAATGATGCTTATAGAGGAATTCTTGATGCCGCCAATAGAATTGGGACAAAATATCTTGATCCCAAGGTATATAGGGCAATCCGCAGTGAGCGATACAGGTCAATTTTGAGGAAATTAGGAGAGAAACCTCTTTTATCTTTTAAAAAAAGAGAAATTGAAAGCAGACTTAATGCAAATGAGAAAAAAGTATTTAATAATTTTCTGAGAAAAATGAGAGAGTTAGGGGTCATTACACCCAATATAGAAGGTGGAAGAGGTGCTTACAAGTTTGCAAATATGCTATATCCTGTCTATATCTGGATGGAAAGTCAACGATTTAATAGAGGTTAAGAAAAAATGAAACCAACTGACATATTAAAACCCACAGAAAGAAGGCCAAGCAAAGCATACTTAGTTAATGAACTAAGAAAAGCGGTCTATAAATGGCGTGAGGATGGTTATCCAGGAGTAACTAAAACCACAAGAAGACTTTTACAGTTCTGGTTTGAAGAGGATCATGTGATGGAAAAAGAGCCTTTCCAGTTCTGGTTCTGTCAGAGGGAGGCAATCGAGACCTTAATTTATGTATATGAGGTGATGAAGAAAAGAAATTTCATCGATATAGCAAGAGATTTTGGAGCTGGCCCTATTCAGGCTTATGACCCTTCCTATGATCAGTATCCATTATATGCATTTAAGATGGCAACGGGTTCAGGAAAGACATTTATTATGGCCCTTGCGATAGTCTGGTCATATTTCAATCATAAATTTGAAAACAAAGAAGATTACGCCTCTAAATTCCTGCTCATTGCAGGAGAGAAGAATGTTATCTACGATAGATTGAGGAGAGACTTTGAGGATGAAGAAATCTTCAAAAAATGGCCATTCATCCCGCCGGAATGGGAGGAAGAGTTTGACCTTCAGGTTATTTTAAAAGAAGACCCTATCCATGTTATACCTGAAAATGTGTTATTTTTAACAAACATCCAGCAATTGGAGGAAAGGAAAAACAAAAAAGAGGAAGTAAAGGAATATGTGGATGATGTGCTTGCTCTGGAAGAAGTGAAAAAACAAGATATTTATCAAGAGAACAGAATTAGAGAAGTCTTAACAAAGTGTCCAAATATTATGATTTTAAAGGATGAGGCTCATCATATTTATAGTTTTGAAAAGGCATGGAAGAAAATCCTGCTTAATCTCCATAAAAATCTCGCTTCTCGATATGGTAAGGGCATAAATATGGAACTTGACTTTTCAGCAACTCCTAAAACAGAGACAGGAGCTTTGTTCCCATGGATTATAGTGGATTTCTCTCTTAAAGAGGCCATCGAGATGAACATTGTTAAATTGCCACTTAAGGGAATTGTTAAAAATGCAGAGGAAATAGCATCCAAAAAAGCAGTAGAGAGATACAGGGCGTGGATAGATGCAGGAATAAGGCGGTGGAGAGAATACAGGAAGGCTTTAAAGCCGCTGTCAAAAACGCCAGTTTTATTTATCCAATGTACAAGCAACAAAGAATCTGATGAAGTTTTTGATTATGTGAACTCCATTCCAGATTTAAAGGGCAAAGTTTTGCTCATCCACACAGATAGCACGGGAAACATCCAGAAAAAAGACCTTAAACCTGTAAGAAAAGCCGCAAAGCTCATAGATGAGCCAGAAAAAATATCAACTGACCCTGAACTAAAAGAACTATTTCCCCATGGTATTGAAGCTATTGTCAGCACCATGATGTTAAATGAAGGCTGGGATGTTAGAAATGTGAATGTAATTGTGGGGCTAAGACCCTACGGCTCAAAAAGAAAGGTTTTGCCTGAGCAGGTTATTGGAAGGGGATTAAGAAAGATGTTTACTGATGAACCTGCCGATATTGAGCATTCAATAAATATCCTTGAGGTTATTGGTCCTGTGGGTTTAACGGAAATACTGGAAGACCTAGAGGCGGAAGAGGGTATAAAGTTTGCGGAGTTTGATACGGACAAATCGTTAAATTTAACCACCATATTTGTTGATGAAAACAAGTTGGATAAGGACATAGAGATACCTATATTGAGTTCGAGAATTGTAATCAGGGAATTTGATTTGAGTGAGGTTGATATAGATGCCCTTCCCTCTCTAAAAATATCACTTGAGAATAAAGTTCTTGAGATGGAGTATGTGGCTGTTGATATGCTTGAAGGTGTGGAGAGAATAAAAAGGAAATGGGATTTGCCTGTTCCAAAGGACTCAAAGAGCGTAATAGCATATTATACTGATTTGATACTCAAAGAGCTAAAAATTGGAGGGGCGTTTGCAAGTTTTTATCCACTGGTAAAAAAGTATGTTCAGGAGAAGCTATTTGATGTGAAAGTAGATATAACTGATCCAAGGGTTCTTTATAATTTGAGTAGGACTGAGGTTCAGGAGAAACTGGTAAAACTTTTTGTTGAAGCATTCAAAGAGATGACATTTACAGAGAGAGAGCCAGAAAAGATGGATTTAATTAAACTTTCAGATACGCCCCCATTTGTTTGGTCAAAACAGGTTTATCCTGCCGATAAATGCATATTTAATTATATTCCATGTGATAATAACTTTGAGGTTGATATCGCTAAATTTTTGGATAGAGCTGAGGATGTGGAGGCATTCAGCAAAATTGTTCCTAAGATTGGATTCTTTGTTGAGTACCGAGATTCAAAAGGAAACCTCAGACTTTACTACCCTGATTTTGTTGTAAAGACAAAAGCAGGAGAAAAGATAATAATTGAAACGAAAGGCAGAGTTGATGTAGATGTGGAACACAAGGATAAAAGAATAAAAATATGGTGCGAAGATGCTTCTAACTTAACAGGTGAAAAGTGGATGTTTATTAGGGTAAATCAAGAGTCATTTGAAAAACACAAGTTTAAAAACATAGAAATGATTTCAACTTTAACCGTGGATGATGAATAGGGGGTTCCCCCATGAAAAGAAGATATGGAGAGGGGAAAAGCCATACGCCTCTCGGAAGTCTTCGGCTTCCTTGCCCCTACGGGGTCACTTAACAGCGGGTATGCAGTTCGCTATTGCTCACCATTACGGGCTTCGCATATCCGCAAACGTTATACGCAATCGGCTTCGGGACGCCTGAAAGAAAAACATTTAAATGTAAGAAATTAGGAAGAGGGGCGAGGATAAAATGGAAAATAAAAGACAAGACATGAATAGGTTGGTATTTATAATGTCAAATATATTGACGTTTTTGGGTATTGTTTTATTGTCTACAGCGTTAACGATTAGAGCGCTTCTGACTGGGGGCCCCTCTCATTTTTTATTTGAGGCATTTGTAAAAACAGGCATTTGGGGGCCTGAAGCTTATACACCAAACTTAAGTGGGGTGTATGTTATTAGTGTTCTTTGTATCGTTGTTGGGTTAGTATTAAGTGTAGTTTTCTACAAAAAGGGTAGTAAATAAAAGAGAAATCAAAGATTTTCCCAAATTCCCTACGTTTAGCTTCGGAAACTTCGTTAAGGGGCATCCTAAAACTAGCAAAGGTGGATGTAGATGATTTTGCAGAATATTTATAATTACAACACTTCAGATGCGCTCGGAACGTTAGGCGATATCCTTAAAACGGAAATAGATAAATATAGCAAAGGGAGGGTAAACCATGTATGAAAATGAAATCAATCTGAAAATGCGAGAGCTTCCTGAAGATTTGAGGAGAGAGGTTTTAGATTATATAGAGTTCCTGCTAAAGAAGTATAAGAACAAAGAAAACGAGGCAAGGAAGTTTAAGTTTGACTGGGAGGGGGGCTTATCAGAAATACGGGAGAAATTTACTTCCGTTGAGTTGCAACACAAGGCTCTGGAGTTGCGATAATGTTTTTAGTGGATACAAATGTATTTTTAGAAATCCTCTTGAGACAGGACAAAAAAGAAGATTGTAAGAGGTTTCTGGACAGTAATATCGGGAATCTCAACATAACAGATTTTTCTTTGCACTCCATTGGTGTAATCCTGTTCAGATATGACAAAGAGGAGATTTTCCAGAAGTTTGTTGGAGATGTCTTGCCTAATACCAGACTTCTCTCATTGCCGATGGAACTGTATGGAGAAGTTGTAAACGTCAGCAAAAGCCTGAATTTAGATTTTGATGATGGTTATCAGTATAGCGTGGCTAAATATTACGGATTGAAAGTGGTTACAATGGACAGGGATTTCGAGAGGATCAAGGATCTGGAAATTTTATTTTTATAGGACGTCGCCCAACAGGTGCACATCTGACTTCGTTAGCACTCCGTCCAAATTCCTCGCTTCGCTTGGAACTTTGGATATGCCCCCGATACGTTAAGTGAAATGCTCACTCATCGCCAAAAATATTTAAGTTAAGAGCTGAATAGATAATCAGGTGGCGTCAACTACCACCCTCTAAGGGACGGTGGCTTGCAGGCGAATCATCATGCAGAGCATTCATCCCTGCATCAGGCTGGTTGACAGCAGCCCTGCCAAGGGGAGCCAGCTCTCAGGGAAACATAGAGTCTCATTCCCACACAGCCGTTTCTCCCCGTAGGGAGTGCTATGGGATCGACTCCTTAAGGATTATATACATTCATGGCTTAAAAATCTAACAGAGGTGAGTAGGCAATTCCTCCCCACGATGGATGGGGCCTCCAGCGGGCGTGTGAGATGAAATGGGAAACACTAATGGCGTATGAGGAAGACATAAAGAGCAGGAGCTTCTGGGACTGGATAAAGGCACATACATCTTTTATGAAACCTTTGCATAGATATGATGGAGTTTTAGAGTTGACTGAGCAGAAGTTGGCATTTACTGGAAGGGATGTGAAAGAGAAAAAGGAGTTCAAGTTAGAAGTTGAAATTGGGAACATTACGGATATCCACTTTGGATTTGATGATGTATTTACAGGATGGGAGGATAGAGCTGCTCCGTGGAATAAACCTCTGAGAGTGAGGTATAAATCCAAAGAGGTAGAGAAAACAATCTATCTCTTTGCGAATTTTCATCACAAATACGGAATGAGGACTTCCGACAATAAAGAAGTTTTTGAAAAATTAAAATCACTCTTGAAAAGGGAATAAATATGAAGGAAATGGAATATCAGGGGATTCTGATAAGAGCACTTGCTTATATCATCGACAATGTAATTCTATTTGCTTTATTTGCCCTATTTCACTTTTTAGTATTTGGTACATGGGTAAGGCATATTCCTGATTTGAATGTAATGTTTGTCATCCATCCTGTCTGTTTGTCCTTCTTGGCAGTCTATTTCATCTATTTTATAGCACTTGAAGGAACAATTGGAGCTACCATCGGGAAATTGGTGTGCAAAATCAGAGTAAAGAAGGAAAACTGGGATGCTTGTGGAATTTGGGAGGCATTTGTTAGGAATATACTTCGAATTGTCGATGGACTTGTTTTTTATTTAGTGGGTATAATTCTGATAGCAACATCTGATAAAAAGCAGAGATTAGGAGATAAAATAGCCAAAACCGTTGTTCTAAGGAGTGATTGAGATGAGAAAAAGGGCGGGCTCGCAACTCCTCGCCACTTTGTGGCTCGATTTAGCCGAGACTCCGATAACATGGGTAAAAGGTTTTGCTACGCTTTGCCCAAAGTGCCTTCGGCAACTTCTTTCATCTGCGTAAAGTTAAGTGAAATGCTCGCTCATCGCCAAAAATATTTAAGTTAAGAGCTGATTACGTGGTATGAAGATGGGGAAATCGTTAGATGAAATAAAGGAACTTCTTAAAAAACATGAAAAAGAGTTAAAAGAGAAATTCGGAGTTGAAGAGATCGGTGTGTTTGGCTCCTATGTAAGAGGGGAGCAGAAAAAAGACAGCGATATTGACATCCTCGTTGAATTTTATCCACAGGCGGAGATGGATTTAATAAAATTTGTTGAACTTGAAGAATATTTATCTGAGTTATTGGGAATAAAAGTTGATCTGGTAATGAAATCCGCTCTTAAACCACGTATAGGGAAACAGATATTGAAAGAGGTAGTTTATATATGAAAAGATTCGGAGTAGATACAAAAGTTGTGTGGGATACTGTTATAAAGAGAATTCCAGAAGTCGAACCACTGTTTGAGAGGATGTTAGAGGAGTTGGAGGAGAAATAAATTTGAGCTGGCGAGATTTGACTTTGCGGCACTTCGTGCCTTGCCCCTAACGGGGCCACTTAACAGTGGATAAAAGGCTTCGCCTCCGCCCAAATTTGCTATCGCAAACTTCATAATCTCCCGAACGTAATATGCGACTCCCTTACAACAGTCCTATCTTTTTCTGTGCCTTGAGCTTTGAGAACACCCCTTTCGTTTGTAGCATTCTACCTCTCCACCCTCCTCTCCACCGAGTGTGCATGGGCATATAGCCCCTCCACCCTCGCGAGGGTGCACACCACATCGCTCACTGCCTTTAATCCTTCCCGTGTTAGGTGCTGGACGCACGAGAGCTTCATGAAGTGGTGCGTGCCAAGCGCCGAGTACATCCTCGCATACCCGGCGGTGGGCAGCACGTGGTTGGTGCCGCTGGCGTAGTCCCCCACCGCCACGGGGGTGTATCTCCCAAGAAATATCGAGCCAGCACTGCGTATGTGCTTCAGCACCGCCTCGGGGTCCTCTGTCATGATTTCGAGGTGCTCTGGGGCAAATTCGTTGGAAAACGCGATGCATTCCTCAATGGAGGATGCCACGATTGCCCTCGCGTGTGATAGCGCCTGCTCTATGATGGCAGAGCGTGGCTCCTCTCGGCACAGCTCGTCCACCCTTTCAGAGACCTCGAGTGCCAGCCGCTCCGATGGGGTGATGAGCACGCACACCGCGGATGGGTCGTGCTCTGCCTGAGCCAGAAGGTCGAGCGCAATGGCGGTGGCATCGGCGCTCTCATCGGCAATCACGAGCACCTCAGATGGACCTGCTGGAAAGTCTATGTCCACCACATCCCTCACGAGCATCTTGGCACACGTCACCCACACGTTGCCCGGACCCACTATCTTGTGCACTGGGGCTATGCTCTCGGTGCCGTATGCCATGGCAGCTATCGCCTGAGCCCCCCCGACTTTGTACACCTCGCGTACGCCAGCGATGTGGGCTGCCGCCAGCGTGTATGGGTTCACCTCACCGCTTTTTGTGGGGGGAGTGCACATGCATATCCTGTCCACACCCGCAACCTTCGCGGGTATGCAGCACATGAGCACCGTTGATGGGTATGCAGCTCTTCCGCCAGGCACGTATGCTCCAACACTCTCGATGGGCGTGTACCTCACCCCCACCCTCACGCCCGGGAAAAGCTCGTGCATCCACTCGCTGCCCTCGAGCTGTAGGGCATGGAACCTCTCGATGTTCTTCGCTGCGGTGCGCAGGGCATCGAGCACCTCTGGCTCCACCCTCTCGAGGGCGCGCTCCATCTCGTCCCTCGAAACACGAATCTCAGAGAGCGATGTGCCATCGAAGCGCTCTGTGAGCTCGATGAGGGCGGCGTCTCCCCGCTCTCTGACGTCCTCTATGATGGCCCTGACAGTGGGAACGACCTCCGTTAGCGAACTGCTCCTCTCCAAGAGTGCCCGCCTCTCTTCGCTGCCAAGGCTCTTGAGATGCACGACCTCGAGAGACATGGATACACATCTTGCCTCTCGCTATAAAGCCTTTCGCAACGTATATACCCCATCAGATACGTGTGTGGCTCATGTTCAGCAGCACCGTGTGCACGGGCTGTGCCCTGCTGTGCGATGACGTGGAGGTCAGCATCGAGGAAGGCAAGGTGGAGCACACCAGACAGGCGTGCAGGAAGGGGATGGAGCACCTCAGGGCGCATAATGGTGATGGCGCCTTGGACGCCCTGGATGATGCGCTCGAAAGGGCGGCGGAGATGCTGAAGCAGAGCAGCTCCCCTCTGCTGTATGAGCTCTCCAGCCTTTCGAATGAGGGTATAGAGCTGGCGCTTGAGCTTGCAGAACGGGTGGGTGCGTGTGTGGACTTCGAGGCATCGGCGTGCAGGGGGGCTGCGTATGAGCTGTTCCTCACGAGTGAGCGGACGGTGAGCCTCGAGTGGGTCAGGGACAACGCCGATGTGATAGCCTACATATTCTGCGACCCCCTGAGCACCCATCCCAGACACCTCTCGATGTACTCCTACTACCCGAGGGGTGAGCACCGACAGCAGGGATGGGACAAGGACAGGAAGACGTTCGTTGTGGACGCATACGAGAGTGCCACCGCAAGGGTGGCGAACAGGTTCTTCCACGTGGCACATGCCGAGGCAGACGCATTCTTCAGCTCGCTCGCTCGGGCTCTCTCTGGAAGGGTGCCCTCTGCCACCTCGCATCTCACCCAAAAGCACATACTCGAGATGGCGAGCCATCTCAAGAGGGCAGAGGATGGGGTGCTCGTGCTGGGCCCAGAGCTCGCTCACGTGAGCAGGGAGGGACTACATGAGCTGCTCTCTGCCCTCGAGGGCACGAACGTGCGCATCCTTCCCACCTTTCCATATGCCAACTCGAGGGGGATGAGCGAGGCGGTGTACAGGAGGGTGGGAGCTGTGTGTGCAATCGGCTTTGATGGCAGCTGGCACCGTGTCGAGGGCGTCGATAGCCCCGACCTGATCCTCAGCATGGGAGATGATCCCATCGCTGTACGCCCATCGCTGCTGCGCTCACGCCCCACCATCATCTCCGCCTCGTTCCGACCAACGCTCACGGGCAGGGCTGCCACGCTAACATTTCCGATGGCGGTTCTGGGAGTGGACGAGGGCGGAACCGCCACGAGGCTCGATGGGGAGGTGGTGAGCATCCCAGCGCTCGTGCACTCAAGGCCAGGGGGCGCTGCCATCCTCGAGAGGCTACTCGAGCATCTCTGATGGTGGGTGCCACCTCTTATAGAGCTGGTGCTCGAGCCCGAGCACATCGAGCACCCTGCCCACGATGAAGTCTATGCACTGCTGCACCGTGGTGGGATGGTGGTAGTATGCAGGGCAGGCCGGAAGTATGCGCGCTCCTGCCCTCGCCGCCCTCACCATGTTCTCGAGGTGCACGAGGCTCAAGGGGGTCTCCCGTGGCACGAGCACGAGCGTCCTGCCCTCCTTGAGGCACACATCGGCAGCCCTCGCAATGAGGGTGTCCGCATAGCCATTGGCAATGCTCGATAGGCTCTTCATGCTGCACGGCGCCACCACCATCGCATCGATGCGATACGAGCCGCTCGCGATGGGGGCCCAGAGCTGGTCGTTGTCCCAGCACGCAGATGCCCTTGCCTTTAGCTCCTCCTCCGATATCGTGCACTCCAGCTCCAGTATGTGCCTTGCAGCATCCGAGAGCACGAGGTGGGTGGTGTGCCCACCGCTGGAGAGCACATCAAGCAGCCTTGCCCCTATGCCGACACCGCTCGCGCCCGTGATGCCCACCACGATTTTCAACGCTACACCCCCAGCTCGTCCTCCATGGGCGGGCGCACCACCACCGTGCGCTCTCTTCTGGACTGAACAGCCTCTCTCCACTGCTCCGGGGCATCGATGGAGCCACCCACCCGTCCCTCGCACAGCCTTCTTCTCACTCTGACGAGCGTGGGGGTGTTGATGCACACCCCGGAGATGACGGCAGTCCCCCTGTGCAGGGCGGGAAGGTGCTCTATCACATCCCTGCTGAACGACTCCACCGTGCGGGACACGTATTCCTGGTCCGAGGGGTTCACGATTCGAAGTGTTATCTGGGACATGCACTGCGAGAGGGCATCGGGGTCCAGCTTGCTGGGCCTCTGGGACACGAGGCACACGCCCACCCCGAACTTTCTTCCCTCGGCGAGCACCTGTTTGAGGATGCGCTTGGATGGAGAGTGTCCCTCTGCAGGGGTGAACCTGTGCGCCTCCTCGAGCACCACGAACGCTGGGCTTGGAATATAGCGCTCGCTGCCCTCCTCGTACTCCTCCAGCACCGTGCCCCGTCTGGCATCGAACAGCAGCCTCAGCAGCACCGCGGCTATGAGCTGCTGAAAGTCCTCCCCTATGCCGCTGACGTCCATTATGGTGAGCTTTCCTGCCTCGAAGTACGTGGAGAGGGGAATGCCCTCACTGTCCGTTATTATGCCCCTGCGCCTGAGCCTGCCAAGCCTCCACAGCAGGGCGTCCACGGTGGACTCCCCAGCGTCCCGCTGCAGCTCTATCTGCTCCTCCAGCTCGTCCAGCGTGAACATCCCCACGGGCCTGAACCCTTTTTTCCTCTCCCTCTCGAGCGCCCGCTCCCTTGCCCGCCTGTATGCCTGCTCGAAGAACTCCCGCATCTTTGGCGAGAGGTTGCCGTCGTCCATCATGGCGAGGTAGTCCGAGGGCTCGAGGTCGCACGCCCGTATCTTCACCTCTTGGGGCCGCACCACGTGCACCTTGGGCCTGTAGCGCCCGCTCACAAAGTGCTCGATGTCCACAATTCTTTTCATCGAGGAGGCATACTCGCCATGGGGGTCGAACACCAGCACCGAGGCGCAGTTCTTGGGCATCATCATCTCCTCGAGCAGCACCCCGACGGTGTACGACTTTCCAGAGCCCGTGGAGGCTATCACCGCAAGGTGCTGGCTTGCGATATCACTCACAGAGAGGTGCACTGGGACATCTGTGCCCAGCACGTGCCCCACGAAGGCAGAGCCCACGCCCCCGTCCACCTTGCTCACCTGCCTCAGCGTGTGCTCATCTGCAGCCTCTATGGGCGTGCCCACCTCGGGCATCTGCATCGGGTTCACGAACTCGCCAAGCTCCTCATCGAAGCTTCCCACGATTTTAGCCCGTGCGAGCACCATCCTGTATGCATCTGGCTCGAGCCCCATGAGCTCGCACAGCTCGAGGGGCGATATGTCGGGAGAGGAAAACAGCTCTGGGGGCAGCTGTGCCTGAGGCCTGCACTCCACCACCCTGCACAGCACCCTTCTCTCATCGCCATAGCACACGAACGTGCCGCCTGCCAGCACTCTCGGTGTGATGAACGTAAAGCCCCCTCCATCGAACGTGCACACCCTGCCCAGGACCTCTCCCATCGCCATCACCACCCGAGTGTTGGCACGGCTGGTTTATGTGCTTATCCCTCGGCTTGGACGAGCGAGCTATGACATCTCATCCTTCTGTTTTTCCTCCCCTAAGTATTCAAAAAGTTTTGGTGATTTAAGCTCCAATAGCGATTCTTTTATTCTTTTTTCCGCCAACTTCACATATTCTTCACTAATCTCATAGCCCATATACTGTCTGCCTGTTTTTATTGCTGCTATTGCTGTTTGTCCACTGCCCATGAAAGGGTCTAACACCACTTCACCCTCAAAGGTGTAAAGTTGAATACATCTGTAAGGTAGTTCCACAGGAAATGGTGCTGGATGGCCTATTTTTTTAGCCGAAACTGCGGGGAACGTCCACACGCTCTTGGTGAACTCTAAGAACTCCTCCCTTGATATTGTGCTTTTTCGCTTTTTATTCTCACGCTTAAATGTATCTTTGCAAAAGACGAGTATGTATTCATGGATATCTCTCAAAGTGGGATTCTTGGCCGATAGCCAGCTACCCCACGCCGTAGAAGGACTTGCACTGGTACCCTTATTCCATATTATTTCTCCCCTCATTAAAAATCCTATATCAAGCATGTCTTCGATAATAAAAGAATGTAAAGGAACATATGGCTTCCTCCCCAGATTTGCTACATTTATGCACACTCTTCCGCCAGGGACTAAAACTCTATATGTCTCTTTCCAAACTCTTTTTAAGAACTCTCTGTACTCAGATAGGGTTAAGTTTCTGTCATATTCTTTTCCTACATTGTATGGAGGCGATGTAACCATTAAATGAATACTATTATCTGGCAGTTCTTCCATATTTTCACTGGATTTACATAAAATAGAGTTTAGATATTCTTGTGATATATCATTCTCAGTATATTTAACTTTTTTCTCTTTAGGAAGGTCTTCATAGAGTCTGCTGGAATAGAATTCACTAGAATCATGATTGATCCGTCCGGGAACTCCGAACTTACTTGTTTTTGTTCCTTCTCTCTTTCTCTTATTCATCGCCAATACCTCTAAGCATTTTTAAGAATTTTTCGGCTTTTCTTTCATATGTAGGCTCTTTGTTAGATATTTCAATTATCTTTCCAAGTTTGACCTTTGGTATCATTGAAGAGAAAAACTCCTTATCTTCCTTAATTAGCTGCTTAAGAATATTGTATAATTCAATATAGTCTATTCTCAAAAAACCTTTCCCAGGTGTGCTCTTAATGTTATTTTTACTTGGATTATCTAAAGGATTTGGATTTACAGAATAAAAACCCATGTATTATGCCCGATTTTTTAAGAAAATCTACTTTCTTATAATATGTATTTGTTATTGGCGTATTACCAATTACTACAATGGGAATTTTGGATGATTGAAATCCAGAAACTCTAATGTTAATACTCTTCCCGATATTAACATTGTATCTGAGCGCAATAATCCAGGATTTCCTTGATGGGTAGTGTAATCCCCAATACATTTTATCTTCCCGTTGCTTGCAAGACCCCTTCGGAGGGGGATACGCAAGGGGAGGTGGCTAAGTTTAAATACTCTGCTAAATATACCAAGTCATGTAGCCCATCGGATAACGAGTTCGATGGGATGCGGGGCTCGTGACCGTCCCGAAGGGTGCATGAGCTTGAGGCGTAAAGCCTCAGGTGAACGCCCAACCGCAGCTGTCGTCCAGCTGGCATACAGCGCATTAAGGGGTGTGGTTAAGCCACACCCCATTAATCCACTCACGTCGGCTTTTTACAAAAGCCGGCAAAATAGCGCATTAAGGGGGATGGCTGTGCCATCCCCCATAATCCACTCACGTGCCAGCTTCGTTAAGCTGTTTGGAAGCCCCATGCGTAAGCGTGGGGAGGAGGTCACTTCTCCATTATCTTAATATTCCCAATTCCATACAGTAGACATTTTCACCTCAACCAGAATAAGGATGTTTTTAGCTTTCTGATACCTGTCAGGAGTTTTTACGATTGCGACATCTGCAGGAGAGCGCTCTTCTATTCCAATTTCCTCACACACAACATTATGAATAGAATAAGCATCAAACTCTTTAGCGACTGGTGCTAGCAACTCTTTAACCCACTTTTCAGTGTAACTTCCAATGAATGCATTTCTACTTTGTAGTGTTGTTTTCTTTCCTTTGTAATGTTTTGGCCAATATGTCAAATACCTTCCATCGTCAGTAATAAATAACTGTTCGGGAGTGGCTATCTCTAATGATTTCTTGAAAAATTCATATTCTTCGGCTTTATCCCATAATTTCTGTGTTTTCGTTTGTATCTCCCCCATGCACTACAGCTACGCCCTGTTATGCGCTGTCGGGGATTGTTCTTGACCTCTTGGTATTAAAGCATGCGCCCACGTCTAACACAACACCTATATGCTCAAACGCTGTGGAGGCTGAGGGAGAGGTATGCTGAGGGAGGGAGATGTCGTTCAGCTCATCGACACCAAGCAGCGTAGGTATCAGATAAGGCTCAGGGAGGGTGCCACGTACTCGTTCCAGAAGGGCATGGTGTCCCACGATGAGCTCATCGGAAGGGAGGAGGGCTGCTACATCACGTCCTCCATGGGCGAGAGGCTGCTCGTGGTGAAGCCCACCATGGGCGAGTACATCCTGAAGATGCCGAGGGGGGCGCAGGTGATATACCCTAAGGACATCGGTGCCATTCTCGTGCTCGCAGACATCTTTCCGGGGGCGAGGGTGCTCGAGGCTGGAACTGGCTCTGGAGCGCTCACCCTCGCCCTGTGCAGGGCAGTGGGCGATGCCGGGAGAGTGGTATCATACGAGCGGAGGGAGGACTTTCTCGAGCGCGCCCGCTCCAACATCGTGGGCTTCTTTGGAAGAATGCCCGACAACCTCGTGCTGCGCAACATGGATATATACGGGGGCTTGCACGAGCAGGACACACAGTTCGACAGGGTGGTGCTCGACCTTCCCCAGCCATGGAGGGCACTCGACAACGTCAGCAGGGTGCTCGTGGGTGGAGGCATTCTGGTGGCGTATTTTCCGACCGTCCTTCAGGTGTTCAGGCTCTCACGCACACTCGAGCGGCACGGGCTCTACCTTCAGGATGTCGTGGAGGTGCTCGTGAGGGGATGGCACGTTGCCAAAAAGAGCCTGAGGCCAGAGCACAGGATGGTGGCGCACACGGGCTTTCTGGTGTGTGCCCGAAGGCTCAGCCCATGATGCGAGCCCTCGCCACCATTCTTGGACCCCTGGCATCGAGGTTGGCGAGCAGCGCCACATCGCCCCGCCTGTAGACGAGAGGTCCCCTTGCGGTTAGCCTCCCAGAGAGGGTGCACCTCTCGCCAGCCCCCACGTGCTCTCTCGCCTCCCCCTCGCCCTCGATGAGTTCTATTCTCAGAGGGGCAGACTGCAGCCCAGCGAACACGTGCACCACGTCCCCTTGGCTCACCCCGTCGGTAAAGGGCACGAACTCGCACTCGAGATGCGGACGCTCGGTGAGCTCCTCTGTGGAGGACACCACCATGCCCCGCTCGAGCTTGTTTGGCTGTATCCCCTTCAGGGCAAGCCCCACCCTCGAGCCCGCAGGCGCACTCTTCACATCCTCGTCGTGCACCTGAATGGAGCGCACCTCCACCTCCTGCCCGAGGGGATACACCGTGAGCCTGTCCCGCACGCTCACCCTTCCAGCCCTCACCACGCCGAGCGCCACACAGCCCACCCCCCTGACGTTGAATGCCTGGTCAACGATTACCCTCGTGGGCTCGTCCACGAGCAGGGCATACCTCTCCTCGATGGCAGAGCACAGGGCATCCACGAGCTCCCACAGCTCACCCATTCCCTCGTGGGTGGTCGTGGACACGTACGCCCATGGAGCATTGTGGAGGGATGTGCCAGCGAGCACCTTCTGCGTGCGCTCTCGCACCTGCTCGAGCACGTGGGGGCTGGTGC
Source organism: Methermicoccus shengliensis DSM 18856 (assembly GCF_000711905.1). Lineage (NCBI taxonomy): Archaea > Methanobacteriati > Methanobacteriota > Methanomicrobia > Methanosarcinales > Methermicoccaceae > Methermicoccus > Methermicoccus shengliensis. Next base: position 106,066 of record NZ_JONQ01000011.1, on the reverse strand, counting down.
TCTCGAGCCCCGTGTACACGAGCGCACCCTGCAGACCAAGCAGGCTCGCGGCGAGTATCTGCTCCCCAGATTGGGCATTCAGCCCCGTTGGGGACACGCAGACCAGCACGGCATCCGCAAGCCCCAGCGCCGTGGCAAGCGCCTTTAGCGAGTCTGGGTAGCCCACCGGGTCAACGAGCGTGAGCTTGTACCCCCTATCCACCTCATGGAGGGCGATGTCGGAGAGTGAGTAGCGCCTGCCCATCGAGCGCACCAGCTCTCCCCGCCCATCTCCCAGAACTGCGAGCGTGACCATGGGCATGGGCAGCGGCGTCAAGGTATAAAAAGGGTATCTGTTGCTGGGTGAAATGACGTACGATGTCTTAAAATACTATAATTGGGTTATGAGCCCAAGCAGAGGATAGACATGAGTGGCAACAAGAACGAAGATTCGCAGCATTCGTTATTTCATTTTGATCCGAGCTATCCAGAACTGCCTGATAAAAAATCAAGTGAACTAACTGATAAGTTAACCAGAAGACTGGAGAAATACGTGGACCCTGTAAAATGGATTACTGAAGATAGGTTTGAGGCGAATGGACTAAAGCTATTTGATGATGTTGGCCAGTTGTATGAGATACAGCTTGCAAAGATGGAATTTCAATCGTTGGGGAATGATTTAGAGAACTTTAGAAAAAGAACCGCATATTTTGAGCTTGTTAATGGACAAAAAAGCTATCATTGGCACCTGTCCAATGTAAAAGGAAAAGGGCAGATTGGCCATACAAATCAATATCTCACCCATTGGTTTTATCCTTATAAAGGAAAGTTCCACGGACAGATGATAAAGGCAATAATTAACTTTGTCAAAGCAGAAAATAGAGATATAATTTTAGACCCTTTTATGGGTTCGGGAACCACTTTGGTCGAAGCCGCGACAGTGGGCACCAATGGTGTGGGGATTGAGATAAACCCAGCACTTTGTATTGTATCTCAAATCAAACTCGATTCTCTGAACATACACTATCCAGAGTTTGAATATGCTCTAAGGGACGAGGCTAAGCTTCATGCTGTCTTTGATTACTTTCACAACTCTCAAAAAGCTCTAAGGGAAAAGAGTTGGAGAATTGAATCCAATGTGCAGGATGCAAAGGAGATACTAAATGAACTATGGGAGAACCACTTCCCGAGTTCGTTTCTTGGAGAGTACCCATTTGAGTGGAGAAACGTCTTAATGCTGATGTACTTGCATGCCTTATCAGACTACACCTACTTAAAGGGAACAGCCAAGGAGAGAGGACTAAGGGATTTTTTCCTTATAAATTTCAAGGAGTATTCTAAGACGCTCAGAGGTTGCTATAATGTTTTTAAGCAGCTCAATATAGCCCCAAGCCAACACAAGGTGCTCTTGGGCTCGGCTCTGGAGCTGCCCTTGGATGATAATTCTGTGAAAGGGATAATAACCTCCCCACCATACAGTATTGCCATAGACTACGTAAAGAACGACTTGCATCTACTCAATTACCTTGGCATCGATACGTCTTTACTCCGTGAAGAGATGGTTGGATTAAAAGGAAGAAAGGGAGAAAAGCTGAGATTGTATGAAAGAGATATGAGAAAGAGCATTGAAGAGATGTATAGGGTTCTCGTGGACGAGGGGTGGATAGCCATCGTTCTTGGCGATGTTGTAGTAAACGGTAAACGAACTAATTTCTGCGAGAAGATAACAGAGTGGGCTCCAGAGATAGGATTTACAGATGCATTTGCCATGAAAAGACCCATCTTGGGGGGGTTTGCAAGGCTTAGATATGAGTATATTCTATTCTTACAGAAGTAGGTGATAAAATGAAAAGAACTGTCAAGATAGGGATAAAAAGGTATTTAGAGGGTTTTCTTCAAGGGTTGGTGAACAAATACGACCCCAAAGTGGTTAGAGACGAGGTTTTTCAGAAGGCATTCTCTTCAGGGGAACAAGGGAACTACAAGCCCTTTCATGCTGCACTCATCCCTCCAGAGCTATTGAGAATTCAAAGCTTTTTTAGGTCATTTAGCACATCTCTTGGTCAGGGTGTGTTTGAATACATTGCTAAGCTCGTTGCTGAGGCAAATCCCCAATGGATAGAGGTAAAGGCGAACTACACGTTTAAGGCAAACGCCTCCCCAACTATTCAGTCAGCAGTAGATACATTTCTTGAGGATGTAGTCTCCCGTAGGGTGCCTCCTTTTCCTTATCCAGCTTTCCCAGAGCCCAACAGCAAGTTTATAAAAGATGTCGTAGTTGATTTATCTTTTAAGGGCAGAGATGGAGGTATATATTTCTTAGAGATAAAATCCCCCAAGCCCAATAAGGACCAAACAAGAAGGACAAAAGAGAAGTTTCTTTTTTTGCTGGCAACATATCCAAATGCAAGGGCATATTATGCATTTCCCTATAATCCGTATGGAGAGCTTAAACAAAGCTACAGATGGTCGTTTACTCAGCAGTTCTTTGATTTGGAAAGGGAGGTTCTGATGGGAAAAGAGTTTTGGGACTTTATAGGTGGGAATGACACCTATGAGGAGATACTGGCTGTGTTCAGAGAGGTGGGTGAGGAGAAAGGAAAAGAAATTACGAGAAGGCTAATAGAAGGAAGCAGCTGACCCCAATAGTCTCCCAGATGGATGGGCTACTGCCACCTCACGCCCACCCCCAGCCTCGCAAGGTCATCAAAGAACGCCGGATATGAGACGTCCACCGCCTCTGCTCCCTCAATCTCCACACCACACGTGAGCCCTGCCACCGCCAGCGCCATCGCAATTCTGTGGTCGTCCCAGCTCTGCACGACCGCCCTCCTTGGAGAGCCTCCCTCTATCTCGAGAAAGTCCTTCCCTTCAGTGCACCGTATCCCCATCTTGGATAGCTCACACGCCATCGCCCTTATCCTGTCGGTCTCCTTCAGCCTCACGTGGGCGATGTTCTTGATGAGTGTCTTTCCCTTGGCATGGGCAGCCATCGCCGCTATGGTGGGCACGAGGTCTGGCGTCTGGGAGCAGTCCAGCTCTATCCCGAACAGCTCACATCCCTCGTGCACCTTCAGCGTGTCTCCATTCCAGCTCAGGGTGGCTCCCATGCGCTCTGCTATGTCCACGATTTTCGCATCCGCCTGCGTGGTGGATGTGAGTCCCGAAAGCTCGATGGCACAGCCCGTGATGCACGCAGCCGCTATCAGATATCCAGCCGAGGAGAAGTCTGCGGGCACGGTGTAGCTCTTCAGAGAATACTGCTGTCCCGAGGGCACGAAGAACGCATCTTCTTCCACCTCGACGTGCACCCCGCTGTGCCGCAGCAGCTCGAGTGTGAGCTCCACATAGGGCCTCGAGCGCATCCTGCCCTCTACATATATCGTGGAGTCCTTGGATGCGAGAGGGCACGCCATCAGCAGTGCCGAGATGAACTGTGAGCTTATGTGTCCAGCAATGGTGCACTCACCTCCCACAAGCCCCCTTCTGCCCCCACACACCACGATTGGTGCGGTGCCGTCCCCCTTCGTGGAGAATGCCAGCGCTCCAAGCTCGCCCATCGCATCGAGCAAGGGCTGGTTGGGCCTTCTTCTAAGGGAACTATCCCCGGTGAGCACCGAGCTTTTGGGGGCAAGGGAGAGTATGGCAGTCATGAGCCTTAAGGTGGTGCCAGAGTTCTGTGCGTTGATGATATCATCTGGCGTCTTGGGCTCTCCTGCCACGCCGTGCACCATCAGCCCATCATCCACGTGCACGCGCGCTCCCATTGCCTCAACCGCCTCCAGCGTGGCACGCGTGTCCCTCGATATCAGTGGGTTGAGTATGTGTGCCCTTTTCGAGAGCGCACCGCACACGAGCGCCCTGTGGGTGCAGCTCTTGGAGCCCGGGGGCGTGATGGCTCCCGAGATGTGCTGTGTGGGCTCGATTACCACCCTCATCTTCTCAGCTCACTCATGCTCTCGTAAGAGAGCTCTCATAAGCCTGCACCGTCCTCTCAATGTCTTCATCGGTATGGGCATATGATATGAAGTCGGTCTCGTACTGGGATGGAGGGAGGAACACTCCACAGCTCAGCATGTTCCTGAAGAGCTCGAGGTAGCCGGTGGCATCGCACCTCTTTGCCTCCACGTAGTTCGTGGGGGTGCTGCCAAAGAACAGCTTGAGCATGGATGCGATGCCCACCACGCTGTAGGGCAGGCCAAGCCTGTGTATCACATCCTCGATTGCCTCTCTGAGGGCCCTTCCCCTCTCAGAGAGCACACGGTACACGTCTTCTCTCTCCAGCCTTGCGGTAATCGCAAGCCCTGCCGCAATCGACAGGGGGTTGGCGTTGAACGTGCCGGCCTGATACACCTTTCCCTGTGGAGCCACGTGCTGCATTATCTCGCGCCTTCCTCCCACCACTCCTATGGGGAGCCCGCCTCCGAGCACCTTTCCCAGCGTGGTCATGTCGGGCACCACGCCATAGTACTCCTGAGCACCACCGATGCCGAGCCTGAAGCCAGTGATTACCTCGTCGAATATGAGCACCACGTCGTGCTCCCTCGTGAGCCTCCTCACCTCCTCGAGGTATCCATTCTCTGGAAGTATTGGACCCACGTTGCCCATCACGGGCTCGATGATGAGGGCAGCCACCTCTTCTGCATTGGCATCGAGCACATGAGCGAGTGCCTCAGGGTCGTTGAAGGGCACCTGAAGCGTGTGTCGTGTGAACTCCTGTGGCACGCCCAGCGAGTCTGGCACGCCGTGGGTGAGTGCTCCCGAGCCAGCCTTCACGAGCACCGCATCGTGCGCTCCGTGAAAGCCCCCCTCTACCTTGATGATCTTGCTTCTTCCGGTGTACCCCCTTGCTATCCTCAGCGCTGCCATCGTGGCCTCGGTGCCCGTGCTCACAAACCGCACCATCTCTATGCTGGGATAGTATGTGCACAGCCGCTCGGCAAGCTCCACCTCTCCCTCTGTGGGTGTGCCATACAGCCATCCCCTGTCCAGCTGCTCGACGATGGCGTCCCTCACGAACGTGGGAGCATGCCCGAACAGCAGCGGCCCATAGCCCATGCAGTAGTCTATGTAGCAGCCTCCATCTATGTCCCATATTCTGGAGCCCTGGGCCCTCTCAGCATAGAATGGATGGGGGGAGAACGCCCTCACTGGGCTGCTGACACCACCCGGAAGCACGGCACGTGCCCTCTCAAACGCCTCTCTCGACCTCTCACCACTCATGCGTATCCCTTGATACCATAGGCTATTAAGCTTTATCAGGGATACTATGTAGCATGAGAAAGCTGGGGTGCAGGCTGAGATGTCCCGTATGTGGCTCCACCGAGATATACGAGATTGCCGGGGGATACATGGGCAACGTGTACAGATGCAAGCACTGTGGGTATGTGGGGGCGTTTGTCGTGGAGGCAAACGAGAAGCTTGCGAGGGAGATTGAAAGGCAGTACCTCGAGTCCAAGGACGATGGTGATGAGGATAGCGAGGCCAAGGACGACAATCAGCCCCGAAGGTAGCTGGCTGCATCCTCTGGGCTCACCACGTTGATGTACACATCTGTGCCAAGCTCAAACCCAGCCGTGATGGAGAGCTTGGGGGCTATTCTGATGTACATGTGGTACCTGCCGTCCGAGGGATGCTGAAAGAACATGTAGTTGTATGGCACATCCCCCACCACATCGTGCAGGCGCCTCAGGACATGTCTCAGCGCTCTTCCGAGCGCCACGAGCTCCCCGTGCGATAGCCCCTGCAGGCTGGCAGCGTGCCTTTTTGGCACCACCCACATCTCGAAGGGCACCTTGGCACAGTAGGGTGAGAGCACCTTGAAATGCTCATCCTCCCGCACCACCCGCACATCGGCCTCCCTGTCCAGCACGGCACACATCGGACATCCTGCCCCATACGCCCTCATCTCCCCTGCCACCTTGGGGGCGAGAAGGGGCATGGCGATGAGCTGGGTGTGGGTGTGGCTGAGCGAGGCTCCAGCCTCCATCCCGAAGTTCTTGAACAGTGAGACGTACTCGATGCCGGGCATGGAGAGATAGTGGGCACAGCGCTCGGCATATACCTTCATGAGCAGCTCCACCTCCCCATCATCGAGCGTTGCAGGGCTCGCATCGTGCCGGGGGGTCTCCACTATCACCTCGTGAAAGCCGTATCCTGCCCGCACGCAAAAGGGGCTCCCTCTGGGTGGTGTGGGGGACGGGGAGAGGGCTGGAAACTTGTTGGGCATGCACCGTATGCTCCACCCTCTCACCCTGTGCCCATCGCTGTCCTGCAGCACCCTGCCATCTGGCATGTACACCGCCGACGCTGGAGGGGTCATGTGCTCGTTTCCCGGACAAAAGGGGCACTTTGCGGGCTTGGAGGCGTGCTGGAGCCTCTTGAAGTCAGTGGGCCTTTTTTGTCGCTCGGTGGCGATGATGCAGTACTCGTCCAGAAAGTAGTGCCTTCTGAGTTCGCTCATGCTCACCTCCCGAAAAGCTCGAACGCCTCCATGCGAACGGGATGATGGTCTCTGCCCTTGGAGGCTCCTTGGAGGCTCGATGTTGTCCTTCACCTTTCCAAAAAAAGAGGGGATATTTCCCCTATACCACGTCTATCAACGTCTGTATGACGCTTCTCTTGCTCGCCCTTCTGGGCGGGTGCGCAGTGCTCCCTGGCTGTGCGCTCCTCGCCTCCTCCTCGACCACGTCCAGCCTGCTGCCCGCATAGGTGTTGTGGGTCTTCCTGCCCATGATTTGAGGTGAGCGCACGCCCGTGAGTATGGCAAGCACCCGCACCTTGTCTTCGTAGTCCTCTCTGAGCCTTGCGCCCCAGATGACGTTTGCCTCGGCGTCCAGCTCGTAGGTAAGGCTCTCGGCTATTGAGTTCGCCTCCTCGAGGGTGAGGTCTGGTCCTCCAGTGATGTGTATGAGCGCTCCCTTGGCACCCTGTGCATCCACCTCGAGCAGCTGATTGCTCAGGGCGTTCTTTACCACGTCCTCTGCCTTGTTGGAGCCCTTGCCCTCACCCACCAGCATCATCGAGGTGTCCCCGCAGCTCATCACCGCCTTCACGTCCGCAAAGTCGAGGTTGATGAGAGAGGGTCTGGTGATGGTCTCGCTTATTCCCCTGACGGTCTCAGAGATTATCTGGTCCATCACCGAGAACGCCTGCTCCACTGGCAGGTGTGGCACGAGCTTGAGCAGCTTCTGATTGTCCAGCACGATGACCGTGTCACACGCCCTTCTGAGGTTGTGAAGCCCCATCTCTGCCTTTATGAGTCTCTCCCTCTCCACCATGAACGGTATGCTCACCATCCCCACCACAATGGCTCCGCACTCCCTTGCGAGGTTGGCGACCACAGGTGCCACTCCAGTGCCCGTGCCTCCTCCCAAGCCGGCGGTGATGAACACGAGGTCGGCGTCCCTCACGTGCTCCTTGAGCTTCTCCTGAGCACTCTCTGCCGCCTTCTTGCCCTTCTCTGGGTCTCCTCCAGCGCCCAGACCCTTGGTGAGCTTGGTGCCAACCAGAATCTTCTTGTCGGCACGTATCATCTGCAGGTGCTGAACATCGGTGTTGATGGCTATGAGTTCGGCACCATCCACCCCGAGCTCGGACAGCCTGTTGAGTGTATTGTTTCCAGCCCCGCCACACCCGATGACCTTTATGACTGCCTGTCCGCAGCCATTCAGTCCTTCCACAGCTCCATCGATATCGATGGAGCACCTAAGCTCCTTTTCCTTTTCTGCATATCTCAATGCATCCAGAATCATCGAGTCCATACAGCTCCATCCCCTCTATTGTGTGTTAAGCCATCTCGGAGAGTTCCTTCAGCCTCTCCATCACTCTGTCAGCTCTTTCATCTATCAGCTTTCTAATGGCCGCCCTGATTGCTTCACTTACGGACGGATAGTCTCCGACATCCACCATGAGCTGCAGCATCTCTACCTGCTGTCTTGGGAGCCTTATGGTAACGCGCTCCATGTTGGACTTCTCCATAATGGGTGCCCCTGTGCCCGAATGCACGTCTCACGTCAGCCATCCGTCGGTCGCATGCCTGCCGCATGTCCGTCTGATATCAGACGTGCGTATGACGTGCGTCTGACACAATTTCTGAGAGCATTCTATAAAAGGTTAACTGATTGTGTGAACTGGTTTTTCGTTTGAAATTTCAAACAAAATAATATTACCTCAGGCTCTCCATGAGCCTCTCAGCACCCTGAAGGGCGGTTGTCCCCCTTTGGGTGATGGCATACACACCTCTCCCGCTCTTTCTGATGTATCCCGCATCCCGTAGTATCCCGAGATGAAACTGAAGGTGTCCACTCTTTAGTCCAAGCGCCCTGCTGATATCGGAAAAGCTGCTGCTCTGCCTCTCGAGCAGCCTCAGTATTCCTATTCGTATGGGATGGGAGAGCGGGCTCAGTATGCTGGAAATCTCTTCGGGCGTGTGCTTTAGTGGCTCAGAGGTGTGTGTGCCCTCGAGCTTTGAGCATATGGCCTCGGAGAGCTGGATGAGCATTCTCACGTCGTGTATCAGCAGCGTGGCGAGCTTGCTGCACATGGGGTCTGCACAGGGCGCATCGTTCGCGGAGAGCAGGCTTTTAATGCCATCCAGAACCTGAAGCGCCCCATTCACATCGTCCATAAGGTATGCGTGGGTTGCCTCATCGACTGCCCTTTTCATCTCCTTTTCGCATCTGTCCCTCAACGTGCATACCGAAGAGCTGCTCCACTCTCCCATCTTGGTATCAAAGAGCATGCGGGTGTGCTCAGCGAGCACGAGCTGAATCTGGGTGCACACGACCCTCTTGAAGTCCTCATACCTTATGCGGACAAGCGTATCGTTGAGGTTGCCCACATCTCTTTTGAGTTCCTCGAGCTCTTGGAGTACCGGGTCGGATTCCATGCTTACCTCCGCAAGTATAGATAACTATTAAAACACAATACTTAAGTATTACTAATGCCCTATGAGGGTTGGTGATACCATGGAACTGCGGGAATATGTTGAGAATGCAAACAAGGAGCAGCTCGAGGCACTCGCCACCTTTGCGAAATGGCTTTCTGAGAAGCAGCCCAAGCTCTGCACGTGCAGTGTAAAGTGCTACGAAAGCTGCCAGCTCGTGAAGGAGATGATGGAGGCTTTCCAGCTGGCATCCGAGCGTCTCAATGGCGCTCAGTGATTCTTTTTTATGGTGATGGCCTTTTTTAATAAAAAAGAGTGAGGCGCAGGACGCCTCACTTGGCTGGCAGTATGAGAGCTCTCTCGCCAGCGCACCTGTCGAACTCTCTCACTGCACCCTTTGCGAACTCCTTTCTCACCTGCGTGAAGTCGAAGTTCAGCAGAGGGTCGGCGAATGCCACCTTCACCAGCGGGTTCACCACAAATGCGTCTCCCCGTCCGATGTGGCCAGAGGATGCGATGCCCGCATACTCGCCCTGGTGCCCCACGTTCATGGCGTAGTTGGGGTAGTTGGGCCCTCTGAGCTCGAGGGGCAGTCCCTCGTCGGACTGATAGGAGAACACGTTGGCTGCACCGCACTGGTCCTGCAGGTCGTATCCGAAGAACCCGAGCCTGCCCTCTGCCTCCTTGAGCAGGTACTGGGCGAGATACCATCCAGACAGGCCAGCCTGACTGTTTCCTGTGGCGAGACCAGTGGCGATGCCCGCAGCAGCCGCCACCACCGCAGCCCTCTGGGACCCACCAAACTGGTCCTCGAGCAGGGTCGGGAAGTACTCGTACTGCTCGATGGCGTATATCGCGGTCTCTGTGGCGATGTCCTTCACGGTCTCGAGCGTGGCTGGTGCCTGTGCGGGTCCACCATACTTGTCCACAGCGTACTCGTATCCGTAGTACGAGAAGTCATCGAGGATGTTGTTGGTGTATGCTGCGGTGGCATACTGCGTGAAGCCCACACCACCCGACATGTACGAGCCGAGCCATATCTGGTCGTACAGCATCGCACCAGCGGCCACGACCTCGAGTGATGCCTTGACCTTGTCGTCCGTCACCCTGTCTGCCTGCACGATGTCCGCGAGGTACCCAAACTGCAGTCCACCGGGCTCGTTGGGTCCCCTTGCCCTTCTTGCTGGAAGCATGTCGCCCATGCCCACGAGGGCTGCGTGCTTGGCGGCATATGCCAAATCGGCGACGGCTGCCTCACCAGCACACATCCTGTAGGCTGCGATGAAGGACATGCCTATTTGCATGGCCGTCCATCTGGATGTGGTGGCACCATCGCACGTCCTCACTACGATGGTGGGCACGTGCACCGCCTGCCACGTGGTCTTGCCGATGGCCGCCTTTATCTGGGCTGCCTTCTCCTCACCGAACTGCTTGTCGATGTCGATGAGGAAGCGCTTGTCGATTTCGTCCGCAAGCTCGTCGTCGCCTGTGAACACCTTCACATAGCAGTCGTCCACGAGCCCGGGGTGGGTCTCCACCATCATCTCCTGCACCACGGCAGCGCCGGGCATGGCGTGGTTGAGCACCTCGAGGTAGTGGTTGATTGTCTCGGGCGTCACCTCCTTGCCCAGCCTCTTCTCGAGCGTCTCGTGGGCGAGGTCCATGCCCACAATCACTGTCCTCCTGATGTCGTCCCACATCTGCTGCATCGCAGCATTGTTCACGAAGTGCAGGTCATCGCCATCACACAGCGTGTCTGTGGAGGACACCACATATGGCGTGATCTGCCTCTGTCCGAGGGGAATGCCTCCAAGGTGGAGCTTGGGATCGTATCCCGGAAGGCCCCTCTTGGCGGCAATCTCCTTGCCGTACTGCTCGAACTCCCGCTTTCTCGGGCTCTGGGCAGTTCCGAGCCTCAGGTACTTGGCCTTCTTGCTCGTGATGTCGGTGCTCACCTCAGTAGCCTTGTTCTCACCCCACTCCTGGGTGAACTTTATCTCCAGTGCCTTCTTGAATAGCTGCTCTCTATCTACCATCGTCATCACCTCTCACTGCGGCTGGAATCCGTACCTCGTTCTGAGCTCCCATATTCTCTGCACCCACTCCACGACCTCGCTGTCGCTCCTGAAGGGCACGTTGTCCACCCTGTATATCGTGGTGCGCTTGGCTGCCTCCTCCTCGGACATGGGCTTTCCAAGGTCGACCTTTCTGTCGAGTGGCACGCCCACCTGGTCCTTGTCCATTATGATGGTGCCACCCTCCAGCCTTCTCCTGTCCAGCATGTCGAACATCACGCCGTCCTCCTGCAGCCTGCACGAGTGTCCGTGCACCGTGGCGCCCCTGAGCCCAGCGAGTGCTGGGCAGGTCATCTCCGTCTCGATGCTCATCTTGCCGTACACCTCGACATCCCGCTCACGTGCCTCCACTATCTGCCTTCCAGACAGCGTGCCCGGGTCAACGCCCCTGTGGTTGATTGCCGCATAGTACGACCTCCAGTATGGGGTCGCTGGTGCATTGTACATCGAGTCTGTCCACTGCACATACCTTATTCTGTCCCCGGCAGCAGCGCCCGGAGTGGGCTCCACTATCTCCCTTATGGGACAGTCCGGCTCACCCATCTCTGCGAGTGGTGGGTGAGTGCTGGGGTAGTCGCTTCCCGGGGCTCTATGCCCGAGAATTGCTGTGAGGTCCTCATCCGAGATTTCCCTCAGCTTCTCAACGTTGCCCGACATGTGCTTTCGCCTGTTCTGGGCAACACTCGTGTTTCCTGGATAATATTGTGGTTCATAAGCCATATTCAACACTCCTCAAGATTCCTGTTCTTCGAGTATCCTCCTGATATGTCGAACGATCTCGTTTATCTTCCTCCTTGGACAGGTTTGACCCCTCACGATGCCGCTCACGATTGCCGCCACATACCCCTTGGTCTCCACCCTGTCTGGAAGGGGCTTTACCACGACTGTGGGTACTCCCTCCTTGGCGAAGTCCTCGAAGTCCACGGGTATCTGACAGGCGATGATGGCGGGAACTGCTGCATGGCTCAGGATGAGCTTTGCCTTCGAGACCACGTGTGCCCTGACGTTGCCGAGGTGAATCAGCGCGACCTTGTGGCGCTCTATCTGCTCGAACTCACGCGCCGTGAGCCCGAACTTGGAGCCCCTCGCTGGCTTTCCCTTCTCCTCTGGGATGCCAGCGCCCGCGTTGAGCACCAGCACGCTCACCTGTATTCCCTCTCTGCGCAGTCCATGCGTGATCTCGCACACGGGCTTGGTGATGTGCCTTCTTCCGGGAGACATCGCGATTGCCACCACATCGGGCCTTCCAGTCTCGGACAGCGTGCCCCTCTGGGCAAGCCCTCCTCCCACACCGAGCCCCATGCCCTGACGGCAGTCAACGCACTGCGTCTCCCTTCCAATCATGGCACTCACCTCTCTTCCTCATCCTTTCGCCCGATGACGGTGAGCCCCTCGAGCCTTGCTCTCTGTTTGGGGTCCGTCATTCCCAGCAGCTTCTCGTCCGCATCAGGGCCCAGCTTAGCATAGTCCGTGACTGTGGGCTTCTTGGGGAAGAACAGCCCCTCCCTCAGGATGTAACCAAACGGAAGCGTCTCATCGCAGATTTCCCTAATCTGCTCTATCAGGTCCCTGCTCCCCAGCTCCAGCCTTATCCTGCCCACCTGCACGGTCAGCTCGAACACCTCGTCGCCGACCTTGATCACCTTTCGCTCGCGGTGCTCCACTGGAAGCCCTGTGGCAGGTCCAGAGGGCACGTAGGCGGGCAGCTTCTCGCCGAGGATGACCATCCTCTCGATGCCCTCGAGCTCGACGATGCGGCTGAGCAGCTTCTGGGCGGTCTCTGGAAAGAGCAGCCTCTTTGGGAATATCTCGATCTGCACTGCTTCCTTCTGGGCGTCTTGCGGCATGTGAGGCACCTATACTTAGAGGGACGCCGCCACGGTCTTGATGGGCTCTCTGAACTCTGGTATCGAGCCATACACGGTTCCGACGACCGCAGAGGTCATCTCTGGTGAGAACATCTGCGTGCCCGCATCGAGGGCCACGGCAGCAGCCACGCACGGAATGGCGAAGCCTCTGGAGTGCCTCGTCACGATGTGGTTTCCGTTGAACACACCAGGACCACCACCACCATAGATGGAGTGGCTGAAGAACGAGAACCCGACGGCAGTGCCCTGCACCTTTCCATAGTCACAGCCCGGAAGCCCTGTCTCCTTCTCGAGCAGGTCGTTGAAGTACAGCAGTGTGGAGGACACGCACTGGGCAGCCCTTGCGGCACCGCAGTTCACCATCGTGGCAGCGAGCGAGCCAGCGGCGGCATAGGCATTCCAGAGCATCACGTCGTTCGCCTTGTAGAACTTGTATCCAGATGGAGCCACCTTGTCCACAGATATCACGCCGTCCTCCAGCGCCCTCTCCACGATGGAGTGCACCACAGTACCGATTGTTCCACTCTTGCCCTGCTCCTTCACGGTCTCGTACACGATGTTGTTTGCGTTGAGGCCCTGATAGGCAAGCCCGAGCAGCTGATGTCTCTCGAACATGCCGATGGCATTGCCCATCTCGAACTCACCGCACTGCTCGAGAATGGATGAGAGCGCGGCTGCGTTCATGGCATTTCGCTGCGTAATGGCTGCGATGTGGTTTGCCATGATGTTCCTCAGGGTGAAGCCAAGACCCTCATCCTTCTGGGGTATCTCGAGGATGGAGGATACGTTTCCACCATTGAGACCAATCGTCTGAGGATAGTCGCCCCACACGGCTGCCTTCACCATACAGGCATCGAATATCCCCACATCAAACAGCTCGATGATGGCCTGGGTGATGGCTGCCGCAGACGCAGTGATACTGGACACGTACTCAGCGCCGCTCTCGAGCCTCGCACTCGGCACCTGCACTTTAAGGAACTTACCTCCTGCCAGCACCTCGACTGTTGTGTCATCCCCCTCATTGACCTGAACGAGCTCCTTGACTCTCTCTGCAAGCCTCTCGGCGTTGGCTACGATATCGAGCTTCATCTCCTTGCCGGGGATCTTTTTTACCTTTCCAATTCTCCCGTTGGCAAGGGCCTTCTCAATTCCACCGAGGTTGACGGCTGCAGTTCTCTTCGTGTCGTGGATGATGGTCCTTATTGCCCTATTTCTGGTTGGCGCAAGGTCCATTATATCCACGTCACTCGCAAGAAGCTTCCCTCGGTCACTGTATATGTCCACCTTGTCAGACAAGTCCTTTCCTCCTTTTTAGCTGTGGAGTTCACGAGGGTGCACGCTCGAGGAGGTATATCTCCCTTAGCGTGCCCACCCTCCTATATGGAGTATCCTACTTAAATCTTGTGCCATTGCTCTAAAACTCTAAAATAAGGAAATATTACCAAGGATATGGAGGGGTTTTTCTTGAAATTTGAAAAATCCAGACAAACCCGTGTTCAGCTTACTGCAGACCGATTTCATCCACTGAGCATATGTGGGCGGTGAACACCTCACCCATGTGGTACAGCGCATAGCCCATGTCGTAGTCGGATAGGGCTGCCACCGCCTCCACGGGAACGACCACGTCCACGCCCCTCATCATCATGTCGCATGCGGTGTGCAGCACGCACACGTTGGCGAGCGTTCCACACACCACCGCACGCTCGATTTCGAGGTCGAGCATGTGCTCATGAATATCGGTGTCGTAGAACGGTGAGTATCTCGTCTTCTTGAACACCAGCTCCATCTCGAGTGGTGCGAGCTCATCCACTATCTCGGCTCCCCAGCTCCCCTCCACGCAGTGGGGACCCCATCTGCCAAACTCTACATCATCGGGCTCGTGCCAGTCCTGCGTGAATCCCACTGGGGCGCCCGCCTCTCTGAACACCTCGAGCAGCCTGCTTATGCTGGGTATGATTTTTTCGGAGTTCTCGGAATACAGGGCTCCCTCTTTCTTACAGAAGTCGTTCTGCATGTCCACGATGAGCAGCATCGTGTGCTCTGCATCAAGGCTGCCAGCGCTCATGAGCACGGTGTTGGCTCTCAATGGTTATAGCTTTAACTAAAGCGGGCGGGAAGCCCCCTTTCATATGGCTATGCTATCATGCTGTATAGCTTATCCATATCGATGTGCTCCTCGAACAGCCTCGCAAGCTCATCAAACGGATCATCATCGTTCGGACGGCACACAGGGGGTATGCCCTTTTTCTCACACACATGACCCATGAGCGCATCCACCATGCACGCATTGTCGAACAGCCCATGCAGATACGTGCCAATCACGAGCCCATCCTCGCTGATGCACCCGTCGTCCTCGAAGGCGGGCCTCGTGGAGGTGGTCTTGCCCATGTGTATCTCGTAGCCCCTCACCTTCATGCCCTTGACCCTGCCCAGTATGGGACCATCTCCAGTGATGGTCTTCTCAACCTGCACGGTGCGCTTCTCGTAGGCGTCGAACACCGTGCTAACATCCAGCAGCCCGAGCCCCTCGTGGATGCCCGCCTTGCCCTCCACGCCCACATCGACGACGCGCCTTCCCAGCATCTGGTATCCACCACAGATGCCAATCACCGGGATGCCCTTCCTCGCAGCCTCCAGAACCCGCTCTGCCATGCCAGAGCTCCACAGCTGCGCAAGGTCGTCCACCGTGTTCTTGGTGCCCGGCAGTATCACCACATCGGGGCTTCCCAGACTCTCGTGCAGGTCCACATAGCGCACGGATGCCACTCTCTCCAGCGGCTCGAAGTCCGTGAAGTTGGATATGCGGGGAAGCCTTATCACGGCGATGTCCACGTCTGCCCTCGGGCCCCCTCGCTTATCCTCGATGGACACCGAGTCCTCAGAGGGTATGTTGAGCCTCGTGTGGGGCAGCACACCCAGAAACTGCATGCCCGTGAGCTCCTCTATCATGCGAGGTCCGTCCCCGAGAAGCGTGGGGTCCCCCCTCAGCTTGTTGATTATGAACCCCTTCACGAGGGGGCGTATGTCCTCTGGAAGGAGCATCCACGTGCCATACAGGCTGGCAAACACCCCACCCCTCTCGATGTCTCCCACGAGGATGATGGTGGGCTTGAGGGCTCTTGCAATTCTTATGTTGGCTATGTCGCGCTCGTACAGGTTAATCTCGGCAGCCCCGCCCGCACCCTCAATCACCATTAGCTCGTGGGAGGACAGCCTCTGCACAGAGTCGAGCACGAACTCCATCATCTCGTCCACGCTCATGTAGTAATCACCAGCCGACACGTCTGCAAAGGGCTTACCCTGCACCACCACCTGCGAGATGGCATCACCCTTGGGCTTTAGCAGGATGGGGTTCATGTGCACCGAGGGCTCCACCCCTGCAGCCCATGCCTGTATCGCCTGTGCGATACCCATCTCCCCACCCTCACGGGTCACCCACGAGTTCAGGCTCATGTTCTGGGACTTGAAGGGCACCACGTCCACCCCTCTCTTTGCAAAGATGCGGCACAGCGCCGTGACCACAATGCTCTTTCCCACGTGCGAGGCGCATCCCAGCACCATGATTCTTTGTTGCTCACTCAACACCATTGCCCCCGAACTTCGAAAAATTGAGGTATTCACAAGCTGGTTTTCCTATTGGCACGACCTTCACATAAACATTTCCCTCATGGATGTGCAGCCATACCACGCTGGGCTCGCTCATGCGGGGATACGTGGGGCTCCCAGGGCATATGGTGAGCACCTTGGAGCGGCTGAGCAGGGGGCGGTGCAGGTGGCCATACACCAGCACGTCCACGCCCATCTCGAGCGCCCTGTATCGGGATGCCTGCTCTGGCTGCCAGTCCCCGACACTGTGCACCACCCCTATTCTCACGCCCCCGAGCACAAACACCCTGTGCTCTGGAAGCAACGAGCGCACCTCATCGTCGTCCGAGTTGCCGCACACTGCATACACGGGCACCTGCCCCTCAAGAGCCTCGTAGAACGACATGCTCACGAGGTCTCCCGCATGGATGCACGCATCTGCCTCATCGAGCTGCACTGCGATTGAGCGTGGAAGGCGGGCTTCTGTGAGATGAGTGTCCGCCATCACCAGCACGTTCATGCCCTCACCTCCCCAATCCAGCCCGCTATCATGGAGCACTCGGCTCCGTCCACCAGCCTCATCTCATCCCTTATCCACGAGGGCAGGTATTCCACCACCCCGCTCTTCGCGAACCTGCTGTCGCACAGCATGAGCACCCCTATATCGTTCTCTGAGCGTATCACCCTTCCGAGCGCCTGCATCGCCCTGTTCAGCGCTGGAAGGGTGTATGCGAGCAGCATTCCCATCTGCCTGCCATGCCGTCTCACATAGTAGCGGTTTATCCTTCTTTGCACCTCGGTGTATGCCGAGAGGGGAAGGCCAATGACCGCCGCCCCCTCCAATGACCTTCCAGCGTAGTCCACCCCCTCGGAGAGCTTGCCACCGCACACAGCCAGGAGCACCCCTCCCCTACCAGAGGCGCATTCGAAGAACTCCGAAAGCAGCCTTGGAATTGCCTTAGTCTCCTTGGGCTCGATAAACACCCTCTTGTGGCTCTTACTCGCACACCGCTCACAGAATGCCCTGTACTGCTCGAGCATGCCGTACGATGTGAAGTACAGCGCCACATTGCCATCCACTCCCTCTATGAGCCCCCTGATGTGCTCCTCTATCTCGGATATGTTGTGGGGGTCGTTGCGCATCGAGGACAGGGTGGTGGCGCTTTTCGATGCGAGCACCAGCCTGTTGGATGCTGGAAAGCTGTTGGGAAGCACGAGCTTCTGTGCCCTGCCGCTCTCCCCGAAGAAGTACAGCTCGTAGGCATCTATGGGGGAGAGCGTGCCAGAGAGCATGATGGTGCAGCTCACAGAGTCCACGAGCCTTCGAAGATATGGGCTCGGGTCTATCACGCCAGCCCACAGCTCATCCCCCTCCCCCTTTGCCACGAGGCACGTCTCGTCCCCCTTCGCGCGCACGCACAGCCTGAGGAACTCGGCAATGCGGGCGAGGTGCACCTCGGGAAACTCCATCATGCTCCTCTTGTGCTGGCGTATCACCTCCACGAGGTCGAGCATGCGCACCACCATGTGCTCGTCGTCCCTCTCCAGCACCTCGGCGAACAGAAAGTCGCACAGCGCATGGGGGTCGAGCACGTCATCGGGCTTGCGCTCTCTCATGTGCTCCACGTACTCTGTAAGCCTTTTCAGCACACCCCTCGTCATGAGCACATCGTCCATTATGGCGGCATCGAGCTCTCCCTTCGAGAGGACGTCGAGCTCAGAGAGCGCTCTCCCCACCGCCCTCACACCGATTCTTGCGGTGTTTATGGAGCGCACCGCATCGCCCACGTTGTGAGCCTCGTCCAGCACCAGCACGGTGTTCTCTGGCTCGAGGTTCAGCCATCTGAACACCACGTCCCGCATGCGCTCATCGAGCACGTGGTGGTAGTTGAGCACCACGATATCGGAGAACCTCGCTGCGACCGCCATCACCTCGTATGGGCACGTGCGCTCGCACGTCTTTTTGAGCTCGGAGGGGGAGAGCACGCTGTGCACCACTCTCGCCGCATCCCTCATGGCACGCTCTGAGGGCTGCACCACCACCTTCCCATCTCTGAGCAGTGCGCTCTTCGAGCGGGCATAATAGGGACACGCACGTCTGTGCGTACCCCTGCCCTCCTCCAGAAGGGCGGTGAGCACGGGGTCCTCCTCCACGGTGTACCTCTCCCGCCCGAGTGCCCTCATCCTCGCCTCGAGGGCGTTCTTGGTGAGAATCTTGAGCAGCTCGCATCCAGCATAGGGGTTCTCGAACTCTCCTGCGATTGGGCACATCTTGGGCTTTCCCACCAGATATGCAATCTCGGGACGCTTTTTCGTGTGCTCCCTGATTCTTCGTATCTCGCTGAGATACCCCTCCACCTGACTGGTGGTGCGAAGCGCAATCACCACCCTTCTTGCACCCTTGGCTGCGAGCACCGCCGAGATTGCGCTCGTCTTGCCACTGCCAGTCGGGGCGTCCACCATGAGCACAGCGTGCTCCCCCTTCCTCACGCATCGCTCCACCGCCTCGAGCATCACCCTCTGATTGGGACGGTAGCTGGGGTATGCAAACCACTGCTCGTATGCCATCTCCCTAAGGCTTGCACCCCTCCTTTATTACCCTGTTCATGGCCGCATGGCTGGCTTGGAAACCCTTTAAATAATAGTTTAAATACTGCTATCCTCACATACTCGGGTGGTTGAATTGCAATGGCTGAGATAAAGATTGAGAATGTGGTGGCATCTACAAAGCTCGCGGAGTCGTTCGACCTCAACAAGATAGTGGAGGAGTTCGAGGAGGCGGAGTACAACAAGAAGAAGTTTCCCGGGCTTGTGTACAGGGTGAAGAATCCCAAGGCGGCGTTCCTCGTGTTCACCTCTGGCAAGATTGTGTGTACAGGTGCCAAGAGCGTGGAGAACGTGCACACCGTGATCAACATGATTGCCAAGAAGATGAGAGAGCATGGCATACCGACGCTGGACAAGCCGGACATCAGAGTGCAGAACATCGTTGCCTCTGCGGACCTTGGAAGCGAGCTCAACCTGAATGCCATTGCCATAGGGCTTGGGTTCGAGAACATTGAGTACGAGCCAGAGCAGTTTCCGGGGCTGGTGTACAGGCTGGACGAGCCACGGGTGGTGGTGCTCATATTCAGCTCTGGCAAGCTCGTGGTCACGGGAGGCAAGTCCCCAGAGGCATGCATGGAGGGCGTGGACAAGGTGAGACAGCAGCTCGAGAGCATGGGAATGCTGTGATGCGGCTGTATATCTACTACGCCAACCAGTGCGACCCGAAGAAGTGCACGGGAAAGAAGCTCGCAAGGTTCGGGCTTGCAGAGCTGGTGAGGGACAGAAGAAGGCTTCCCAGGGGCGCCATACTGCTCAACCCCTTTGCGAAAGAGGTGCTCTCGAGGCAGGATGCAGGGGCTCGGGCGCTGTGCGTGCTGGACTGCTCGTGGGCGCACGCTCAGGAGGTGTTTGCCTCGAGGCTTCCCCTGAGGTCCAGAAGGCTGCCCTATCTTGTGGCATCCAACCCCGTGAACTTTGGAAAGCCCCACAGGCTCACCACCGCAGAGGCGTTTGCAGCCGCCCTCTACATCATGGGTTATGAGGAGCATGCTCGAAGGATTATGAGCAAGTTCAACTGGGGGCACACGTTCTTCGAGCTCAACGAGATGCCCCTGAAGGATTACGCGTGCGCCAGCACCCCAGAGGATGCCCGAAAGGCGGAGGAGTGGTATGTATGATGTGGAGGAGTGGTATGTATGATGTACCTCAAGAAGTACGTGTGCGGTAAAACGGTGCTCGTCGCTGCGTGTGATGAGGAGCTCGTGGGAAGGACGCTCAGGCAGGGAAAGCTCAAGCTGCACGTGAGCGAGCAGTTCTATGTGGGCGAGCGTGTGGAAGAGGCAGCGATGATAGAGGAGATAAGACGTGCAGACATCTCCAATCTCGTGGGAGAGCATGTGGTGGGCTGCGCGATAAGGGCTGGAGAGGTGCTCGAGGAGAACGTGCTGTATATCGAGGGGGTGCCCCATGCTCAGATAGTGAGGCTTTAGGTGGTAGGCACTTAGGCGGTGTGCCTTATATATAGCACGGATGCATAGAGCACACATTCGAAGGGTAGATCACATGAGTGAGAGTGATACAAGGCGTGAGGATGTGTCCCCAGAGCAGGCGATGCGAAGGAGCAGGATGCTCAACAAGGGAATTGTACCAGACACGAGCACGATAATAAACGGGCAGGTGAGCACGCTCATCAGGCGGAGGGGGCTCAGCGGGTGCGTGGTGTACATCCACGAGGCAGTGGTGGCTGAGCTCGAGTCGCTGGCGAACAAGGGCATGGACGTCGGCTTCAAGGGGCTAAAGGAGCTCAGAAAGCTCACCGACATGGGAAAGCGGGGCGAGATCAAGGTGGTGCACACTGGCGAGAGGCCCACGCTCGAGCAGATAAGGTTTGCCAAGAGCGGTGCCATCGATGCGATGATTCGCCAGCTGGCTTCCGAAAAGAAGGCAGTGCTGCTCACGGCAGACAGGGTGCAGGGCGAGGTGGCTTCAGCATACGGCATAGATGTGGAGTATACCTTCAGGCGCACCCGCAGCCGAAGGCTCAAGCTCGAGCAGTTCTTTGAGGAGGACGTCACCTCGGTGCACCTCAAGAGCGGGTGCTACCCTGTTGTGAAGCGGGGTCCCCCCGGTGCCCAGCGTGTGGAGCGGGTGGGCAACAAGAAGCTCACCGACAGGGAGCTCGAGAGGATGATACACCAGCTGTATGCGCGGGCTGGAAAGGAGAAGGGCTCGTATGTGGAGATCGAGCGTGCTGGAGCCACGGTGCTGCAGATTGGAGACATGCGCATCGCGATTACCAAGCCAGCGTTCTCGGATGCGCTCGAGATAACAGCGGTACGCCCCACGGTGATGGTGGACCTCGACTCGTACAGGTTCGCAGACGAGCTTAAAAAGCGCATTGTGGAGAGGCAGCGGGGCGTGCTCGTCGCAGGTCCTCCGGGCGCTGGAAAGAGCGCCTTTGCCTCGGGAGTGGCACGCTATCTCACAGAGCAGGGGTTCATCGTCAAGACGATGGAGTCCCCGAGAGACCTTCAGGTTGGAGACGAGGTCACGCAGTACACCAAGCTCGATGGAAGCATGGAGAACACCGCAGACATACTGCTGCTGGTCCGTCCAGATTACACGATATATGATGAGCTCAGAAAGACCTCGGACTTCAAGGTATTCGCAGACATGCGGCTTGCGGGCGTGGGCATGGTGGGCGTGGTGCACGCCAGCCGTGCGATAGATGCCGTGCAGCGCATGCTCGGCAGGGTGGAGCTGGGCATGATTACACAGGTGGTGGACACGGTGGTGTTCATCGACCGTGGCGAGGTGAGCAAGGTGTACGACCTGAGGTTCACCGTCAAGGTGCCCTCCGGGATGTATGATGAGGACCTCGCAAGGCCCGTCATCCTGGTGGAGGACTTTGAGACCAAGCGCCCCGAGTACGAGATATACACGTATGGCGAGCAGGTGGTGGTCATGCCAGTGGAGGAGGTCGAGCACGAGACATCGCCAGAGTCGAAGCTGGCTGCAGAGCAGGTCAGGGCGACCCTGTCGAGGTATGCGAGGGAGGCTCTGGATGTGGAGGTAAAGGGCGGAAGGGCGACGGTGCACGCCTCCAAGGGGGACATTCCCAGGCTCATAGGCAGGGGCGGACGCAACATCGAGAGGCTCGAGCACGAGCTGGGCATGCACATCGATGTCAGGGAGAGAGAAGATGAGCTGCCCCATGGAGGATTTGAGCTGGAGGGCTTCAGGGTGACAAAGCGCTCGCTCGTGCTCGTGTTCTCATCGCTTCAGGGAAAGGACGTGGACGTGTTCGTGGGTGATGACTATCTGTTCAGTGCGACCGTGAGGAAGAAGGGCGAGATCAAGGTTCCCAAGAACTCGGACATCGCAAGGCAGCTAAGGGAGGCGCTGGACAGGGGGCTTGGGGTGTGGGCAAGGCCCATTTAGATGTCCATGCTTCCGCTTCTGAACCCCTCGAGGTCAAGGGTGATGTAGGAAAAGCCCAGCCCACGCAGGCTTCTTGCGATTTTCTCCCGGTGCTCGAGGGCACGGGCCAGGTCCTCGATGGGCACCTCGATTCTCGCCACACCACCATGTGCCCTGACCCGAAGCTGCAAAAAGCCCATCTGCCGAAGCTCGCTTTCCGCCCTTCTGATTCTCTCAATCTTCTCATGGGTGATGGGCTCGCCATACGGGATGCGGCTGGCAAGACACGCGCTCGATGGCTTGCTCGCGCATTTTAGGCCCATGTCCTCTGCCATCCTCCTTATCTCGTCCTTGGTGATGCCCACCTCAAGATACGGGGAGAGCACCCCATGCTCGCGCAGCGCCCGTATGCCGGGCCTTGGCTGGCTTAAATCAGAGACGTTCGTACCCTCCACTATGTTCCACGTGGGATACAGGGCTCTCGCAGAGCGTATTACTGCAAGCTTGCAGTGGTAGCATCTATCGCGCGGGTTCTGAGCCACTGGGGAGGAGAGGATGTCCACCTCCTTTACCACGTGCTCGATGCCAAGGCTTCTGGCAGTGCGCCGTGCCTCCTCGAGCTCGCCCTCGCCAAGCAGCCCCGTGTCCACTGTGAGCGCCACTGCCCGCGCTCTGGCCTCCACCGCGAGAGCACACAGCAGCGTGCTGTCCACTCCCCCAGAATACAGAATCACGAGGGGGCTGTGCTCCGCAAGGTAGCTCTTCAGCTTCTCCCTCATAGCTCGATGTCCCCGACGGTGATGCCCTCTTCGACCACTTCGCCCACCACCCTGGCGTCCTTAAGAAGCGAGAGCACCCCTGTGCTCTCAGAGGGCGGGCACACCACGAGAAAGCCCATGCCCATGTTGAATGTGGTGTACATCTCGTGCTCCTCTATGTCGCCAAGCTCCTGCAGGAATCGGAAGATGGGCTGTGGCGGAAGTGGGGAGTGGATGTGAAAGCCAAGAGAGGTGAGCCTTCTGAGCTTCGTGAGCCCCCCACCAGTGATGTGGGCAAGGGCGTGCACCTCGCACCTTCTGAGCACTTGGAGCACCTCGGTGTATATGCGGGTCGGGATGAGCATCACCTCGCCTATGCTTTTGGTGGGCTCTAAGGGGAAGGGGTCGGTGTAGGAGAGCCCAGCCTCCTCGACGAGCCTTCTTGCGAGCGTGTATCCATTGGAGTGCAGTCCGCTCGAGGGAATGCCGATGAGCACGTCTCCAACCTCTATGCGCTCTCCTGTAATCAGGGCGTCCCTTTTCACGATGCCAACGGCAGAGCCAGCGAGGTCAAAGCCCCTTATGAGCTCTGGCAGCGTGGCGGTCTCTCCTCCCACCACCGAGATGTTGGCGAGCCTCGCCCCTTCCGAGAGTCCCTTTCCGATTTGGGCAGCCACGTGCTCGTCCATGTGCTCGAGGGCGAGGTAGTCCACGAATGCGAGCGGCTCTGCCCCAACGCACAGCAGGTCGTTCACGTTCATCGCTATGCAGTCTATGCCTATGGTGTCGTACCTGCCAAGCGCCCGTGCCACGAGCACCTTGGACCCCACACCATCGGTGGTGAGCGCGAGCACATACTCCCCGAGGTCTATGAGCCCAGCATAGTGCCCTATGCCATGGAGGGGTGCGCCCCACCCCTCCCGCCTGTATGAGAGAGCCTTCGAGAGGCTGCGGATGATGTCCTGCTCCCTGCGGATATCCACGCCAGCCTCGCGGTACGTTTTTACCATGCTACACCTCTCTCGGGTCGGTTATCTCGCCATACAGGGCGGTGGCTGCTGCAGTCGATGGCGAGCCCAGATACACGAAGGAGTGTGGACTGCCCTCCCTCCCCTGGAAGTTGCGGTTGGATGTGGCAAAGCCCACCTCTCCATCGCCAAGAAGCCCGAACGAGCCGCCCATGCAGGGACCACAGCACGGATGCTCCACGATGGCTCCAGCCTCCACCAGCCCCTCCACGATGCCCTCTCTCAGGGCTCGCATGTACTCTGCCCTGCTGGCGGGAATCACTATGAGCCTCACCGACCTTGGGATGTGCTCACCCTTCAGGATGTCGTATGCTGCCTCGAGGTCCTCGTATCTGCCGTTGGTGCACGAGCCGATGAACACCTGATCAACGGGAGTGCCCGCCACTTCGTCCACCGGGTGCACGTTGTCCACCCTGTGGGGCACCGCCACCTGTGGGGGAAGGTCGGACACGTCGTAGTGGTGCACAGCCTCGTACGACGCGTCCTCATCGCTTCTCCAGTGCGCATCGAGCTCAAAGCCCTCCACCCGCTCTGCTATGTACCGCTCGGTCCTCTCATCTGGCTCTATGAGCCCAGCCTTGCCCCCCATCTCGATTGCCATGTTGGACATCGTCATCCTCGATGCGATGCTCATGCTGCGCACCGTGCTGCCAGCGAACTCGCACGCCCTATAGGTGGCACCATCTGCCCCGATGTCGCCTATTATCCTCAGGATGATGTCCTTGGAGTGCACCCTTCGGGGCAGAGCGCCCTCGATCTCGAACCTGATGGTCGAGGGCACCTTAAACCACAGCCTGCCAAGAGCGAGCACTGCCGCCATATCGGTGCTGCCTACGCCAGTGGAGAATGCCCCGAGCGCCCCGTAGGCACATGTGTGGGAGTCCGCCCCCACGATGAGCTCGCCGGGGAGCACGTGTCCCTTCTCTGGGAGCACCTGATGGCATATGCCCTCCAGCACGTCGTAGTTGAGTATGCCCTGCTCCCGTGCGAACTGTCGGAGCATTATGTGGTTCTTTGCCGCCTGAAGCGAGTCTGCTGGCACCTGATGGTCGAACACCATTATCACCCTCGAGGGGTCCCACACCCTCGGGGCTCTGCCCCTCG
The DNA here is from genome assembly GCF_000711905.1 of Methermicoccus shengliensis DSM 18856. Taxonomy (NCBI): domain Archaea; kingdom Methanobacteriati; phylum Methanobacteriota; class Methanomicrobia; order Methanosarcinales; family Methermicoccaceae; genus Methermicoccus; species Methermicoccus shengliensis. The sequence continues at coordinate 80,815 of NZ_JONQ01000011.1, read as the reverse complement.
TGATTTCCAGAAACCCCTCGATGGCAAGCGGTCCAGTGATATCGTGAATCATCGCCTTGTCTATCTGTGCGAGCACGAACTCGCCAGCCCGCACATCTTTTCCAGCTGCCCTCGAGAATATCTTCTCGGCAAGGGTGCTACCACTCATGTCTCGCCTCCGCTTCCTCTCGTATCTGGGTGCTTATTAATCTATGGCACCCTCTCCACCCTTATCATATTGGTGCCCCCAGCGATGCCAATCGGCACGCCAGCGGTGATTACCACGAGGTCTCCAGATGCCACATCTCCTCTCTCCCTCATCCTCCTCATGAGCCCCTTGAGCACGTGCTCGAGTGAGCCGAACTCGGATGTGTGCACTGGCTGGACGCCCCACGTGATGGACAGTCTTCTGAGCGTGGCGTGGCTCTCGCTTATCGATAGCACACTCTGGGAGGGTCTGTGGCTCGCCACGTGTCTTGCGGTGCTGCCAGAGGCGGTGGGTGTCAGGATGGCGCGCGCCCCGACCTCGTGGGCGAGGATGCACGCCGCATGGCTGATGGCTTGCTGCACGCCCATGCCCCTGCCCTCAAGCTCCACTGGACCTTCAAGCTCTCCAGAGCGCTCGGTCTCGGACGCCACCCTCTCCATGATGCGCACAGCCTCCACAGGGTACCTGCCCACCGCGGTTTCCCCGGAGAGCATGAGGGCATCTGCCCCCTCGAGGATGGCGTTGGCTATGTCGCTCACCTCAGCCCTCGTGGGTGTGGGGGAGGTGAGCATGGACTCCAGCATCTGTGTTGCCACGATGGAGGGCTTTGCCACCCTCCTGCACATCATGAGCAGCCTCCTCTGTATCAGGGGCACCCGCTCGATGGGCACCTCTATCCCAAGGTCCCCCCTTGCCACCATGAGCCCGTATGCCACATCGAGTATCGCGTCGAGATGCTCGAGAGCCTCGTGCTTTTCTATCTTGGCTATCACGGGGACGTCCCCCCCGTGCGCCTGTACCTCGCGCTGCACAGCCCTGACATCGTGCTCGTCCCTTATGAACGATGCAGCGATGAGGTCAACACCAGCGTCCACGGCAAATGCTATGTGCTCTCTGTCTCGCTCGGTGGGGACGGACACGCCGAGCCTCGTGGAGGGGAGGCTCACGCCCCTGCAGGATGCCACATCGCCTCCAGCCACCACGGTGCACAGCACATCGCTGCCGCTCACGGAGTCCACCACGAGCTCAACATCTCCATCCCCGATGAGCACCCTCTCCCCAGCCTGCACGTCCCGTGCCAGACGGGGATAGTCCACGTACAGCACGTGCTCATCGCCCACCCCCTCTCCATGGGTGAGCACCACCTTCGCACCCCTCTCGAGCCTCGTGCCCTCCCTCACGTGGGTGAGCCTGAGCTTGGGTCCGGGAAGGTCTGCCATGATGCCCACCTCGTGCGAGAGCGCCCTTATCTTCTGGATGGCGTGCGTATGCCACTCGTGGGTGCCATGTGACAGGTTGAGCCGGAAGGCGCTCACACCAGCCCTCACGAGCTCATCCACCCTGTCGATGCTCGCTGGTCCCAGCGTGGCGATGATTTTCGTTCTGCTCATCTGAATCTGATGATGGTACGTGCTCTGCCTATTAATATGGTATGGCGCCATAGAAGGAGAGACCCCTGTTTTCTTGGACGGTGTGTGCAAATAGATGTTATAAAAGAGATGCTTTAAATAAATTTATGTAAAATTAAGAGGTTCTGAGGAGAGTGATCTTTATGAGAAGGTCTCAACGTTATTTCACTCGCATCATTAAGCGCCTTTCTATCTCCCTCTCAAAAATTCCTGTTTTTACGAAATGCTCTCCAAACAAACTTATTACTCCTTTATGAGAGGAGGCACTTAAGTTCTTGGTAAGAAGCACTGCCTCCCCCATGAAGAACATCGCATAATAACTTCTTGAAACACAGGAATCATAATCTCCAATATTCAGGGCATTTTCTGCGGTAGTCAGGAATTTCTCTGCCCTTTTTCATGAAATCCCTTATTTCTTTCATACTCTTACACCCTCTTTCTTCACATTTAGCATAAATGGATAATTGTAATTTTCAAAGAAATCTTCAGGAAGGACGACGACTGAGATGAGTTCACCCTGTTCAAGTATCAAGTAGTATGTCAAACAAAAGATCGCTCAGGCTCCTTCTAACCTCAAAAGGATCAATGGAATCATCAATTAGCACAATCTATGTCGGAATCTTTTGTAGCCTCGCCCCTTGCATGGGAATCATACAGGATAATCTCTCTAATCTTTTTCCCATATCTTGTTATCAGATGGTTTTTACTTGATTTACCAGTTGTTTAATCTTTTCATCCATTTAGTTCACCTCTCAGAGTGGGGTTCGGAATTTCGGACAACGTTTTGTGGGTATCTGAAGTCCGAGCCGATAGGCGAGGATTTGGGCGAAGGCGATAGCCAAAGCCAGATACCCGCTTGTTAGCAGACCCGTTTTGATTCTACAGGATAAATTCATTCAACTGCCTCCGGTATGTTTCCCATTCTGGTAAATATTTGCTCATTAATTCTTTAAATCGTCTGTTGTGTTTTTTCTCCGATAAGTGTATGAGTTCGTGAACGATCACATATTCCAGATACTTTGTTGGTTTTTTTATAAGTTCTAAATTTATCCATAATCTTTTAGCATCTGGGTTACAGCTTCCCCACTTAGTTTTCATTTTTTTTATTCTTATTTCGTTTACTTTCACTCCGATTATTTTTTCCCATTTTGGTACCAAAATCTCTAACTCTTTTTTCAGTTCTTTCCTTAACCATTTTTCGTAATAATTTTCCCGTTGGTGAATCGTATAATGTGGGGGCACATAGAAATAAATATATCTCTTACTTTTTATTTCTATTTTTGGTCTTTTGGCGGATTCTATTCTCAATATATATCTCTTCCCTTTAAAATAATGACTTTCACCTGAAACATATTCTCTTTTAGTCTGTCTTTCGTGTTCTTGGAAAGATTTGATATGTTTTTTAATCCAATGATACTTTTTAATGACGAACAACTTTACTGTCTCATCCGAAACATTTTCTGGAACGGAAACTCTTACTTTTCCATCGGGTGGTAGAACACTTAAATGGAAATTTTTGATACATTTCTTATAAACTATGGCATCAATATCTTTAACTCTTATGAGTTTTTCTTTATTCATTTAATACTCACCCTGTTTTAGTACTATTTGGAAGATCTTTTCAGTGAGTTCTTCATCTTTCAAAATTTTTCTGATAGCGTTTTTTGCCTGTCGCTCTTTTATTTTATGTCCTCTCCAGTTATCTTTTTTGGTTTTTCTTATAGCTTCATCAATGGCATTTGTAAGTTCTTCTCTGTTTTCAATACCTTTTAGATTATCATATATGGCTCTTTTTGCCATACTATTCCTTATGCTTGGGGGATATGATTGTTTACCGCTCTCCCTATTTATGAGCATCTTGGTTAATTCCTCAACTTCTTTTAGGTACTCTTCGTAACTAATAACTTCTTTTTTCCTCTTTTCTACCAGTTCCTTGAGTATTTTGGACATTTTGTCGTAATATGCCGGATTAACCTCCCTCTTGTCTACTATCAGCCTTCTTATATTGTTCTCTATTGTTTCAGCAAGTGCCTCCTTGTTCTTTCCGATGGCACTTGGTAATGTTTCTAAAGCCTTCTGAAGGCCCTTAAGTACTATTATTTCCAGCAATGATGTGTCTTCGAATGATGCTAAGGTTCTGCTTTCCTCCGCTTGGATGTAAGAGTCTATAAGATACCTCATTGCAGGATCGAACACTTTCAAGTCCAAGTAATCACCACTCATTAATTTTAGCTCGCCTCTTATTGCCGTGTAATGCCTGACTTTTTCCTTGATTTCTTCTTGTTCTTTCTTGGAATATCCTGCTTCGGTTAATTCGTTAGCTATGTTCGTGTAAGCCCTCACAAGGGAGGATACTCTTTTGTAGAATTCTAACCTGAGCTGTTGCTTTTCCTCTGAGTTGTCTCCAACAAAATATTCTCTATATTCGTTTATGCCCTTTGGTGGTTTTACACCTTCAGTTAATAGTTCAACCTTCTCAAGGGCTTCGTCAAGTCTTTTTTTCGCATCGGTTAATCTATCCTTTAGCAGTCCTTCAACATCTTCCTTATCAAACTCTGCGAATGCTCCTGATGTGTAATCTTTAATGGCCTTTTCCATACTATTGAATAGGTCTCTGTAATCCACAATATAGCCATAATCCTTGTCTAACTCATCTCCATTGTCTTTATCGTCCAGCCTGTTTACCCTACAGATTGCTTGGAATAAGCCATGGTCCTTCATGGGCTTGTCTATGTAAAGATAAGTGGCGCTTGGCGCATCGAATCCCGTTAGGAGTTTATCCACCACGATTAACAACTTCATCTGTCCGGGCTCTTCGACGAATTTCTTTTTAACTTCCTTCTCAAATTTGTCTATCCAATAATCTTTTACTGCTTCTTCCTCAGAAATGCTGTAATAATCGGCTATCATTTTTTTGTAAATCTCATATTTCTTTATGTTTTCCGCCTCCCCCTCCTCTCCAGTCTCCTCTCCCTTTATGTTCATAATGTTTGGACGATAAGATGTTACAATGGCAACTTTGTCAAATCCTCTCGACTTGAAGAGTTCATAGTACTTGCATGCTTCGTATATGCTACCTGCCACAAGCATGGCGTTGCCCCTGCCAGTTGCCAATCTTGGTTTTGTCTCAAAGTCGAAGATTATGTCCGCAACGATCTTCTCCATCCTACTTCTCGAGCTGTATAATTTTTTCAGAGTGCCCCATCTCTTTTTAAGTTGAGTCTTAGCGATATCCGACAAGCCCTTTGTTTTAACTTCGAACCATTTGTCTATCTTGTCCTCCGATACTACTTTTATATCCACATCTCTCGCTTCATATCTCAAATCCAAGATTATACCGTCCTGCACACCTTCATCAAACTTGTATGTATGAATATACTTTCCAAATGTTTCCAGGGTTGTCGGTTTATCCTTTTTAAGGAGAGGAGTTCCTGTAAATCCAATTAAAACAGCATTTGGTAGAATTTTTTTCATGGCTCTATGCAGCTTACCCGATTGAGTTCTGTGGCATTCGTCCACGAACACAAATATGTTTCCTTTGGGTTCAAAATCCATAGGAAGGGTTGCCTCCAATTCTTGGATGTATTCATCATAATCCCTGTCTGTAGCTTCTGCTCTCCCAAATTTATGTATCAGTGAACACATCAGGTTCTCGTCTTTCTTGTTTAACTGCTCAATCAGGTCTCTTGCAGATTTTGTTCTGTATATATCTTCCCCCACACCCCTGAATACTTTCTCAATCTGTTCATCTAACTCTATCCTATCAGTGACAATCAAAACCCTGCTATCTGAGATGTTTTCTATTATCCATTTAGCAAGCCACACCATTATGAGCGATTTTCCGCTCCCCTGAGTATGCCATATTATGCCACCCTCTCTCTTCTTTATGCTTTTTTGGGCTGCCTTTACAGCAAAGTACTGGTTGTGTCTTGGAACCTTTTTGATACCAGCATCAAAAATTATGAAGTCGTGTATAATTTCCAAGAGCCTAGTCTTATTTAAGAGCCTGTAAATATCACAGTAAAGGATATTCTCAGACACTTCACATTTATCTCGTGGTAAGGCTCTTGGCAGGGCTGTCTTTTTGTTATGATCATACTCCGGATTCTCCTCTTTCCATTCAAGATAGTATCTTTCTGGGGTTTCAATTGTTCCATATCTCAATCCCTGTGTATCGTTTCCAGCCATAACGAGTTGTATCGTGGTAAAGAAATCTTGAATAAACTCTTTTTTCTGACTATCAAGATTCTGCCGGATGCCTTCACTTATCGAGATCCTTGATCTTTTTAATTCTAGGACTCCAATGGCAATTCCACTTATGTATATAACTATGTCTGGTCTCTTGGTATGTCTCCCCCTTATTGTTACCTCCTCGGCTATTGCAAAATGATTATTCTCTGGATTCTCCCAATCTATGAAATTAACATGTATGGACGGCTCGGATGGATGAATCTTGACATCTGTACCATATCTTAAAAGTTCGTAAATTTCTTTATTTCTATCGTAAAGTGATTTCTGCTGATTATCTGCTATTTTCTTCAACTTTTCAATAGCCTTTTTTATAACATCATCACTATATCCCTGCTTTTTGAGAAAATTGATAAGATATTCCTCTTCGATGTTTGAGTTTCCCTCTCTCTTCTCCCAGTTCCCAAGATAATCATAACCAAGTACATTTACAAAGAAGTTTATAACCCGCTCCTGAGTTCTTTTTTCAGGTTCATTGATTCCGATGGCCATGTTAGCACCTCATAATTGCTTAACTTCTCTATATAACTCTTTCAGCTCATCGCAACTCATATCAAGGATAGGTTCATACATAAATGAGTTTAAATGAATGTTCTCAGGAGTGATTAAATTAACTCTCTTTAACAGCTCTATTTTTTCTATTTCATTATTAAATTCTTCTTCAAATTTCTTTAATAATTTCCAAGTCTGATTACTTTCGATACTTCTAATAAAATCTTCATCCGTTATTTTAGATATCATGAATTGTTCCGCTTTTAATCTAATTGCCATGGAGAGTACTATTTTGTTCTCTAAATTAAGTCTTTCCTTATCATCAAGAACTTCATCTGCAGTTTCAAAAATAAGTTCTATTATCTTTTTGTCCAAATCTACGTTTGGGAAGTTTATTCCTACCAGATACTTTTCAAAGATTTCTTTAAGTTGCTGTAAAGTAATATTCTCTGTATTGGTTTTATAGTGAAGTACTGATGTGAGAAGCATATAATCATCATTTCCTATACCCTGAGTATATTCAATAATATTTCTCAAAAAAGGAATTGAAGCAATTAATTTTTTCTTTTCTGACAAATTATTTTTCCAATCTCTTGCAAATGGATTTCTTATATACTGAGCCTTTTCTAATACAATGGTGTCATTATCTCTTGTGGCCATCAAGCATTGACTGTAAGAAACAACATGACGACTCATAATTGTCCTAAAAAAATCAAAATTATGAGTAAGAATAATCATGTAAAATTTATCTACTTCGGACATATGAAGAAGATAATCAATAATCGCATATTTATTTTTGTAATCAAACGAATCTGCAATATCATCAATAATAAATAAGGACTTATGCTGATTTCTTTTTCTTGCTTCTACTTCAAAAATTATATTCAGTATATATAGAGCTCTCTTTTCTCCCTGGCTCAGGATCCTTAAAAGCTCATCTTTGTCATTAAATATTTTCCTATCTTCTTCATCTTTAAAAATAAATTGAATAACAGGGACATTGCCCTTTAATAGCACATCCTCCTTATTTGATATTTCAAGATAAAAGGGTAAATGTACAAATCTTTTATTAAATGTTTCTATAACATTTTCCCATTCCGTCCTCTCAGTCTTAGCTTGCTCGATGAGTGTTTTTATATCATTTTGTCCTTTCTCATACTTTTTGATAAGTTCTAATGACAAGTCTTTTTCATGGAGAAAATAGGAAAGCCATATTTTCTTTTGAAATTCATCTAAATTTACAAGTTCAGGCAGTATCTCACGATTATCTAATAAATAATCTTTAAATTCTCTTAACTCTGCATTGGAAGATAACTTTTTATCTATCTCTTCAAATTTTTGTTTCAATATATCATCTTCTAAAACTTTTTTCTTTTCTTCTTCTATCAGTTCATTCAATTTTTCTTCGTCATCAATTTCTTTTTTCGTATTTCCATCAAACATATTTACAGAATGCCCCGCTTTGAAAAAATTATTTTTAGCAAGTTCTCTATGTACATTCTGAACTTGATATAGAGTAAAATTTCTTTTTAAATAAGTGGATTTATCTATTAGTTCGTTATATCGCTCAATATATGAATTTATAGACCCTATAACATCTTCTTGCTCAAGAAACTTTCTCACTTTATCATTAAAAATCTTAGAATAGACAATAGAATTAAAGTTTTCAATTTCATTATTCCCTGACTGAGACTCGATTTTATCTTTAATGCTTAGCAAATAATCCAACAGTGGCTTTCTAAAGATTGATTCAACTGTTTTTTCTATGTCATCTTTTCTTCCTGTCAGTCCTGAAAGTTGTTTTAGTTTCTTTATTAATTCTTTTTTTGTTTTGTCTATATCCTTGTGAATATCGTCATATTTTTTTCTTAAATTTTCGTTTACTAATAATGTTGACATTTTATCAGATTGGAATGTTTCATTATAAGGTTCTATAACAAAAACTTCCTCAGGCGATAATTCCGGTTCTGCGTTTATCTCTCGGATCGTTTGTCTTTCGGGAAACGCCAAATCCTTAGTTTCTTTCTGCTCTGCAAAATCTTTAAAAGTTCTTGCAAAAGATGTTTTCATCATACCATTAGGAGCATATATTGCAAAAACTCTATTTGAAAAATTAAACTCGTATTCTAATTTCTTAATACCATAACAGTATTGAAACTTAACTTTTATTTTTTGTAATCTCATACTCTTAACCTCCTTATTTTACCATTTTCTTCTTTTACTCTAACCTTCCCAGTAAGCAACAACTCCATCATGCCCTTTTTTATCATCTCATACTTCTCTTTTTTCTTCTCCAGTGCCTCAATCTCCGCATCCATATCGCTGAGGATTTGGGCGATGGCTTGTTGTTCTTCAAGGGATGGAGGAAGGGAGATTTCCAAATTTTCAATATTATTCTTACTAATAGAAGGTAGTGCAGTGGATTCAACTAACCTACTTAAAGAAAGAGTGTTAAATATATAATAAATAAACCTATAATCCGCTTGTGAAGAATCAATAATAAAACCCATCATATTGTTATCTATACAGCTATTCTGAAACAATATTCTTTTTCTCTCTAGGAAAATAGCAGCACCTATTTTTGCAAAGATAATTGCATTTTGTGGAAATACAAAAGCACCTATTTTTCTTCTGATGTCTTCTGTTATCCAATGATTCGAGAATTTCAGGAATATGCTATTCCCTTTTCTAGATAAATCTGCCACCTTAAAAAAGGGATATACCCCTGTTTTAAGATTTTGATACTTTAAAGGAAAACCATTACCACTTTGACAGTATCCGGTCTCCCCCAACTTCTTCTTCACCCACTCACCTTTAAACCCAGGCAGGCGTTTTTTGCCTGTTAGAAGCTGCTGCATTGCGCCCTTTTTGATGAGCTTCTTCTTCTCTATGAGCTTGTCAAGACACTCTATTAGCTTGTCCACGTCAGAGAGAACGCGGACGATGGCGCGCTGCTCTGGGAGGGGTGGGAGAAGAAAATTCATTTCTTTTAAGAATTTAAAATGACGATTGTATCCCGTTTCTGGAATTTTATGTAAGTTAAGATAGTAATATACATATTTCAAATCAACAACTTCTTTTTTCCTTTTTATAATTTTAACACCATCTGCCCCAACGATGAAGGGGCGAATATAATATTTAACTATCCTTGTATGATCTCCAAAAATAATCACTCCATCTTGAATATCAAAAAATACCTTCTCTTCCCTATCACTAAAGCCAACTATAGATTTTTGTCCTTGGTCTATTATTGGATATTTTCCAATATTCTTATATTCAGTGGTCTGTAATTGATAATCCTTAGTTGGAATACTTATTAATATATTATCAAAATTCTTCACTTCCCAATCCTCGGGAATTACCCCAACATCGGTTTTCTTATAGCCAGGAGGGATTTTTTCGTTGGTCATATTTCAAACCCCATCACCTTCAAATGTTCCTTCACCTTTTTCTCGTACTCCTCAACTTCTCTCTCAATTTCAGGCAGAGGCTCCGCGTATCGCTCTGCAAGTTCCTTTATCCTGTTGACCATTTCTAAAATAATATCATCCAGTTCGTCTTTCAAATCATCTTCAAGGCGTTTTAACCACTTCTTTTCCACTACTAGACGTTTAACATCATCCTCGGTGAGCTCTGCGTACTTTCTCAGGAGTTTCTCGTCAAGTTCTTTCTCTTTCTCTTTTATCTTCTTTTTAATTTCAGATTCTTTGTTCATGAGATTGTGATATTTTGTCAATATTTCCAGTTCTTCTTTAAATTCTGAGGGATTCCATCTTAGTTCGTTGATTTTTAACTGCAAGTCTTTTTTTGTTATATTGCCCTTCTCATTCTTGACTTCTTCAAGAATACCTTCCTCTCCGCCATATTCCTCTTTCATCTCTTCCATTTCCCTCTGTATCTCTTCCCTCTTTGCTTCCAATTCTTCTATTTCCCTCTTTTCATCATTAAAGAACTCAGATGTCACAATCTCCTTTGGTAGTATGTCGCATGTCCATCCCTTGTCTACATTTTTGCCCTTTTTGTTTTTCTCAATAATCCTGTATGTTTTTGCTTCCCAGCCGTTTTCAATTATCATATAGACATCGTCCTTCATTTCCTCGTCCCAGTAATCCATTAGAATCTGATAAACTGCGTATTCGTCCACGAGTGCCACGGACCTGAACGCGTCGAGCAGGCTTTCAGACAGTTCCTTTATGAATTGTTTGCTTTTTGTATTACTTTCTATCGACTTCAAAAATGCGATTTTCCCTTCCTTCCAGTTTTTGAATACTCTCAAAGCATTATCTTTGAACTTGTCCACTTCTCCATGGTTCTCTATGAAGTCTTGTAGGAGCTCTATTCCTACTTTTAGTTGATAGTAACGGTCCTCCTTTTCCTCAAATAGTTCTTTTTTCAAACTCTTGAAAATCTTCAACCCTTCTATCTTGTCAATGTCTCTCTTTGGTATTCCCCCGTGTAAATGTGCATGTATGTCCTGAATATCTTCTTCCTCGGTGCTGTCTATGTACCTCGGAATATTGAGGTTGTAATCATTCTTTTCAATCTCTTCCAGGCTTACCATTCTGGAGTATCCGGGTATTTCTTCAAAGTTTACAAAAGTGGTAACTATCTTGTGAATGTCCCTCTCTCTCAATCTGTTTTTAGGTCCATCTTTCCTAAATCCCTTTGAAGCGTCAATCATAAAAATTCCTTTTCTTGCGTGGGCGTTTTCTTTGTCTATTACCATAATGATGGCGGGTATGCCCGTACCATAGAACAGGTTTGGTGGTAGCCCTATAATTCCCTTAATATAACCCTTTCTTACGAGATTCCTTCTTATCTTTGCTTCAGCACCACCCCTAAAAAGCACTCCATGGGGCAGGATTATTGCTCCTTTCCCCTTTCCAGGTTTCAGTGATTTTATTAAATGGAGTAAAAAGGCATAATCTCCATTTTTTGCTGGGGGGATACCATCATCAAATCTATGATATGGATCATTTTCTGGAACAAGTCCATTCATCCAATTTTTTTGAGAAAAAGGTGGATTTGCAACAGCAAAATCAAATGTTTTGAGAGAGCCGTCTTTGTTTTTAAATTTTGGATTAGATAATGTGTTTCCCTGTTCTATAACTGCATAAGGCTTACCGTGTAGAATCATGTTCATTCTCGCCAAATTGGCAACATTAATATCAATCTCCTGCCCGTATAAACTGATTTCAACCGGTGCTTCATCGGCAACTTTCAAAAGAAGAGAACCTGAACCGCAGGTAGGATCATATGCAGTTTGATCCGGAGAATTTGCGTTTTCTACACCAATAATCTTTGCCATGACTCTTGATACTTCAGCAGGAGTATAGAATTGCCCCTTGCTCTTACCTGCCTCCGTTGCAAACTTTTTCATGAAGTATTCATATACATCCCCGAGGATATCATCTCCTTCTGCTCGGTTTTTAGAAAAATTAAGCTCAGGGTTTTCAAAAATAGCTATGAGTTTGGTGAGTCTATCAACTTTCTCTTTTCCACTTCCAAGTTTAGTGCTATCATCAAAATCTACAAGATCAATGACTCCTTTCAATTCATTTTCTTCTGCAAGTCTCGATAGGACTTTGTTTATTCTTTCGCCAATATCTGGCTTACCTTTTGCCTCTACCAGAGCATCAAAGCTCCCATCTTCAGGAACCACAAAATCAGCGTAGGGATCATTTTTATACCTGTCCGTTACATACTTAACAAATAAAATTGTAAGTACATAATCTTTGTACTGGCTCGCATCCATTCCGCCCCTGAGGGCATTAGCAGCTTCCCAAAGATGAGTGTAAAGTTGAGTTTTCTTCATTGCCATTGTTCATCATCCTCCAGATTATACCTTCTATTCTCAAGGCGGCGTGCGGAATTTCTGCTAACGTTCTGGGGATATATGATGTTTGCGACCGTAGGGAGCAAATCTGGGCGAATGATAGCGAGCCACATATCCACCTGTTGTCCGAGTGCGATAGCACCGAAGCGAAGCGGAGAGTTGCGGGCGACGGGAAGATTTTAATCACCCTTTATCAGATCTTTTGCATTTATCTTTTCACTGTATTTCTCGATCACGCTTTTAGGTATCTTCATCTCCAAAGCAATTTCTTCGCAATTTGCGGGATTCTTTAGAAGATAGATATATGGTGCATCTGGGATATTTATGACCCTAGCAAGATAGAAGTTATCTTTTTGCTCCTCAGCAAATTTTGCTTTTTCCGAGTCCAAAGATTCGTCTGTAATATCGCCTGATGATTTTGATCGAACTTCTATAAAAATGGTTAAGATTTCTTTTGTCGCTTTCAAATCTGCTTTTCCGCCATATGGCTCTACTTTATATCCCTCAGTTTCAAATTTCTTTTTTACAATATTTTTTCCAAATTCCTCAATCATCTCTCCAGAAGCCTCTTCTTTCACACCTATTTTCTTGAAAAACTCTTTCCATTTAGAGACATCACTTCCAATATACTCTGAAGATATAAATTTAAGACCAATGATCGATTGATTTTCCCAATTCTGTTTGGGTGAATATTCGTTTGGAAAATAGATTTCACTATTTGACATCGCTCTGCTTCCATCTTTTAGCACCACAAAAATCGGCTCATTAATGTCTACTTCACATTCTACTATTGCTTGAGTATAGTTAATGACTATAGAATCTGTTAAACTTTTAATTTTTTCCCCATCTTTTAAAACAGGCAAAACCTCCTTTTTTATGTAGTCTTCATAATCGAATTTCCTATATCCTTTCATTGAAGTGTTTTCAAAAAATTTTTTCCATCCATCAGGATCGTTGTCCAACTTTAGATATTCCTCACTTAGATAGTTTATATTAGGTAGGTCAAATTTCTGCACGCAGTAAATGGAATTATATTTATCAGAGAGAAAAATCTCACTACTTTTTCTGACTTGTCCATTATCATCTATGACCCAAATTTCATCTTTTGGATAAGAGTTATATGATTTCAAAATGTATGTCCAAGATAGAATATCATCTTTAGATGGATGTTCAGAGGATATTTTAATCTTTGGTAGAATACACTTCTTAACAATCATCTGTTGCGTAATTTTATTTACCCTTGGAAGATAATCTTTCCCTCTACTCCATAACTCTTTATCAATCAAAGTGTACTCTGAAAGAATTTGTGTTTCATCAACCTCAATACCTTTACTCTTTAGCTCATCAAATATTTTCATGTCTGGCTCAATCCAAACTTCATTTTGCTTTTTTATATTTCCATTCCTATCAATTACAAGTAGCCGTCCTAAATCGTTCTTAATAAAGCCCTCGCGTTGATCTTGGCGATAATGAGCATATCTCTTTTCTAACGCTTTTTTGTATACTGGATAAAAATCGATTAAAAATTTGATGCCTTTCTTTTTATCTATTTTTGCTTTAATAAATTCTTCGGTATTTATTTTGTCCACACTCAATTCTTCAACTTTTCTGCCTCCAGTTGGGTAATCTTTTCTAATTAAATGTTTTTTCTCTTTAGAAATAATTTCTACATCTGAGCATTTAATATATCCTTTCTTTATCAATTCCTCTGTTTCTTCAGTTATTTTTATTACTTCATCAAGAGGACATTTGTTTCCCTCAATACAGATAACTTTTGGATTTTTAGTCACCTCAAATAATGGTTTTTCAAAGATGTCATCATATTTTTCGCTTATCTCTCGCTCTTCAAAAATTAAAAGAGACTGTTCTACCCATTCAGGTTTTTCTGGGTTTTCTTGGAAGTAATGGTACGCTGCTTCTGCAACTTCTCTTGCTTTTTCCATCATCCATCTATTCCATTTATTATCAAGCAATGCAACACGCCCTGCCTGAACTATGAAATCGGCATGAACGAGAAAGTTTATTTTCCGTTCCTCAATTGGGAAAAAAGAACATATATATCCCTTTGTAGGCATTAAATTCTCTTGCTCATCAAGTTGTATAGCTATTGAAATTTCTCTGCTTTTAACGTCACCTCTTTTTGCTCTTTTTGTTTCTCCATCACTTCGAATATTATCAGGTACTTGAAAAACTCCCCGAAAGACTAAAAAACGTGTAGCGGTACCTCCCTCTACTAATAAAAATTTACCAATTTTAATATCCTCATTCTGAAGGAGCGGAGTTAAATCGCCTATTTGGGTTATACTACATGTGCGAGTAGTACCATCCTCTTCGTTATGAATAGATATATTTTTTATATTTCTGAGAAATAGAAGTGAACTGGCTCCTAACTTCTTTAACTCTTCTATACTTTTATCAAAAAATTCTTCCGACTTAAAAGGAATTACAAATGTTGTCTTTCCTAGATCTATACTTTCTACAGTTTGCTCTATCCAATATGGATAAAAATAAAAAAGAGAATCTTCACCAAACTCCCTTACGCATTCTTCTCTGTCAAATCGAAACATAAACTCCCCAGAATAGATTTCTTATCTATCCGTTACCGCAAACACAGATCTAAAGCCTACTCCTAAATACCCTATGGTTTCATTTGGATCCTTTTTACTCATCGCATAACAAATATTTCTTACATCATCCTCAGTAAAAGGATCTCCGTTATGAACTACTTTTATTCTTTGCTTTGAAATATAAATTCTAAATTCTTTTGCTTTAGCATCCTCTGCATTTTGCAGAAGTTCATAAATGTATCTTGTAGCGCTTTCCCATATATCTCCAGAGGCGAGTTTTTGTAAATTACAATATCCCTCCCAGATCCCCCCTATTTCTCTCTGTCGTTTTACTTCTTCCTGTATTTTCATAATTAACTCCTTACCATCCATCTTAATATCCTCCATTTTCATTTATTTTATTCCTTTCTTTTTATCTCCGTCGCCCGCAATTTCGGACAACGTATCGGGATTAAGCGAAGTCCCGAAGGGATTTGGGTGAAACGAGCGGAGCGAAGTTGAACCGCTTAATCTCCTGTTGCGCGAAGTTTCGCCTTTGGCGAAATTTGGGCATTCCTGCCGTCGCAACGCGTATTTCACGAGCTTTTTATTCGCATAACCTCCTAAATGCGAGTTAGAGCGAACTTTTATAAAGTCAGATTTCATACAGTTTATTATGAGTTTGGACATTAAAAAAGCTTACGCCACAAGAAAAGTACCGGCTGATAGCAGGCTGATAGCAAGCTCATCTAAGAAATAAAGCTGAGGAATTATTCTTACCAGACAGACAAATCCTACATTTCAATTGTAAAGAGCCATCAGGTGCACGCTCGAGCACCGAAGAATCGTGTCCTCCCTTCTTGACACCCCCAACGTGCTCGTTCTCGTGCGCCTCCCCAAGCGATTTTACCCCTTTAGCTATCTGTTTCCTCGAGCGCCTCTCTCTCGAGCAGCGTTAGCGACCTTATCCACTCTCCAGATGCCTCCCGCGTGGTGCCCACCACGAGCTGAAGACCCTCGGAGGTTTTTTCCAGCATGCCCCTCGCCTCGAGCACCTCACCCTTGAACGCCTGTCCAGCATATGTGTGGGTGTAGCACACCACCCTTCTCACATCTGGATGGTCCACCTCGTAGATGGCAGGGGCATCGAACGCATACCTGTCCTCAATCACCTCTGCGGTGAGTGTGCGCATGCCCAGCCTCCTCGTGCGCCTTGGAGGAGTATACTCCGCCATGCCCCGCTCGTCGCGCACATAGAGCAGATCGAAGTATGTGCCCTGCACCATCCCGCGGTTGAGCTTTCTCTTCTCGTGGAGCACAAACTCTCTGTAAGAGAGCTCTGGCTTGCGCTTTTCATATATCTTCCTCCACATGGGCTCATCCACCCTTCTGATGGGCCCCCCCTCGGAGAGCTCTGCAAGGCACTGCCTTGCCAGCCACCACTCCCTTCCATAGGCTACAAAGTCGATGTCCGAGTGCTCTGATGCAAGTCCACTGAGCAGCGAGCCCGTGATGCCCATGTACCTCCTGTCAACACCACAGCCCTCGAGCCACTCGACGAGCGCACGCAGCCTTGCATGGTGTGCCATCACTTCCTCGAGCATCTCGTCTGGCCTGAGGTACTCAGCCACCTCGTGCTCTGGAACCACGAACACATCCCTTATCCACTCTGGATGGTGCTTGCGCATATAGGAAAACGCCCCAGCGGTGTCCAGCTTGGTGTACCGCACGCTGCCCCTCCTTCGCTCTCCCTCCTCGTGGGGCACATAGCGCAGCATCGCCCTGATGCCCTCCCCATCTCCATAATACTGCTGGGGCACGTAGTCCACCACCGAGAGCACGAGGCAGTCATGGGTTATCACAAAGTCCCTGATTCGAGGCACGTGCACCCCCCTATCTGGCGGCGATGTATGGCCCTATCACCATGAGCACGATGGATGCGAATATTGTATAGGCAAATGCCATCACGATCCACGAGGCGAGCCTCTGTGCCCGCTGCCTGGTGGTGATCCGCTCGAACGTCCCCGTGAGCAGGTCCCTGAACACGTGTCCCCCATCGAGCGGCACCGCTGGCAGGCAGTTGAACAGGGCGACGTTGATGTTCACCCATCCCACCCAGAACAGGGCGCTTGAAAGCACGAGCCACACGTCGCCCAGCACCGAGGCTGCACCCAGCGGGTGGTAAAGGTCGGAGAGCACCCCGGTGAAGCCTGCAAACCCACCGACGCCCGTGATGCCCCTCATTATGGGGAGCGTGAGCAGCGTGAGCCAGCCCATGGGCTCATCGAGGTGTGAGGGCAGGCTCCTCAGCCCCTCGAGGTACTCGGAAGCTGGAAAGTGAGCTATCCTGATTCCCATGGCTCTGCCCACCACATCCCCCACCGAGTAGTACACCCCGAGAAAGCCCCTCGATGTGTTGTCTGGTGCGGGTGCGAGCTGGATGGTGTGGTGTTCTGTGCCGTTTACCTCCACGTCCACCCACTGATATGGGGTGGTGGACTGCATGAACCTCGCAAAGTCCTCAAGACTCCTGATGGGCACCCCATCCATCGCCGTGATTCTCATGCCTCTCTCAAGCCCAGCCCCCTCGGCAGGGGAGCCCTTCACCACCCCCTGTATGGACAGCCCCTCGGTGCTCACGCTCACCACTGCACCTTCCTGCATGGGAACGGTGTAGCTGGCGGCTCTTCCCCCTTTGAGCACTGTGAGTACCACGCTCCCCCCAGATGGCACCTTTGCCACCTCCTCCACCACCTGCTCTGGCGTGTGGGTGGGAACGCCGTTCACCGCCAGTATCACGGCATCAGTGGGCACGTGAGCCGCCTGGGCAGCAGAGCCCTCGTCCACGCCCACGACCACCGCACTGTATCCCGTGGGTGCGATCGCATACAAGCTCGCAAAGAACAGCACGAACGTGAGCAGGGCAATGGTGAAGTTGGACATCACGCCAGCGGTGAGTATCCTTATGCGCTCCCTTCGAGTGGCAACCTTCCCGCCGTCCCCCTCTCCCTCAAACAGCTGGCTCTCGTCTGGCTCTGCAAACCCGCCGATGGGCACGACGAGCGTGAGTATGCCCATGGACTTCACTCTTATACCCTCCACCCTGCACAGCACCGCATGGGAGAGCTCGTGCACCACCAGGGTGATGAACAGCGCCACCAGCCCGTATCCCAAGGGTATGAACTGGTTGATGCCCGGGATGAGCAGGATGTTTCTCGGCTCGTGCACAATGGTGGGCTTTGGAGGGCTGGTCATGAGCAGAAGGTCGAAGAAGAGCAGAAGCCCAGTCATTACCAGCATGCCCAGCACCATCAGGGGCACGCCCGCCTCTGCATACACCCTCCAAGCCCGCCTTGGCTGCGCCAGCGCCTCGAGCAGCCCCTGACCCCGCACCGTACGTATCATCAGGATGGGTCCATATGCCGTGATGTTGTAGCGCGAGAGCACGCCAGAATCCCTGAGGTACTCCACCACCAGCCAGTAGAGCAGCACAAACGCCAGCACGATGAGGGCGAGACCCCAACCTCCGCCATCCATCAGAACCCTCTCACACGCGTGCTTCCCCTAAGGGAGCGGTGCCTACATAAAGTTTCTGCTTTTCTGCTACGGGCAAAAACGGGGCAAAAAGCGTTTTATAAAATCCCCCACAAGAAGGGTGGCATGATACCGAGCTTCGGTGGCAAGTTCAGCCCCAAAAAGATGGAGCGCATGATGAAGCAGATGGGCATCAGCATGAGCGAGCTCGAGGAGGTGCAGGAGGTCATCATAAGGCTTCCCCACTCCGAAATAGTGATTGCCAGCCCATCCGTCACGGTGATGGAGGTGCAGGGCCAGAGGACATATCAGGTGGTGGGAGAGCCCATAGAGAGGAAGCTTGCACCCCAGATATCGGACGAGGACGTGAGGCTGGTGGCACAGCAGACTGGAAGGAGCGAGGAGGAGGCGAGGGAGGCGCTCGAGCAGAGTGGGGGAGACCTTGCAGAGGCGATCGTGCGGCTCAGCGGCTAACTCCTCCTACCCTCTCTGAGCCTCTGGCTCCTGTACTCCTCCACTATCCTCTCCAGCATGTGCTCGTGCATGCGGCGCACGTACAGCTGGTGCTCTGAGCGCCATTCCTCGATCGCAGCCTCGAGGGCATCTGCCCGCACCGCATACACCTCATCGAACCTCAGCACCAGCCCCTCGCCACGTATGAGGGGCACGCCGCTCGAGAGCAGCACCTCTCTTGCGGTATGAGCCATCTCGCCCTCGAACAGCACCGCCCTCGGGGAAAGTCCCACGAGAAGCTCTGCCGTACCCGCACCCCCACCACTCGCATCCTCCAGATAGAGCACGTCCCCCTTCCTGATGAGGGGCGTGCTCTCGGCTATCGCCTCCCTCGTGAACGCCCTTATGGGCTTCAGGGGCACGAGGTCTCCCCTCATCTCCATCTCCCGAGCCCGCCTCAGGGAGTCCAGCCTCTCCCTGAGCGATTCGATCTCGGCATCCCTCTCCCTCAAGGTGCGCCTCAGGCTCTCATGACGCTCCAGCAGCCGCTGGTACTCCACCGACGCCCTTGCCCTGACATAAGCTCTCTGCCTTGCCTCAAAGAGCCGCCTTCTGAGCCGCTCTGAGCGCCTCCTCTGACGCTCAAGCTCGCTCTTCAGCTCCTCGCTGTACTTCACCAGCCTCTCTATCCTCACCCTCTGGCTCTCTATCCTACGCTTTAGCCTCTCCACGAGGCGAGAGAGCTCCTCGGGAGTGGGGGGAGGCTTCCGCTGGGGCTCTCGTGTCCCAACGCCAGCCCCGTCGCGCCCAGATGCCTTGAGGATGGCACTGTCTATCGACTCCCCCTTCAGCACGAGTGCCTTTATGTAATCGAGGTTGGATAGGGGTGGTGCCTTCTTCTCAGCCTGCATGAGCTTGTTCTTCACCCTCCTGAAGGCTGCGCTCGCAGCGGCTATCGCATCCCGCTCGTGGTCGTTACGGGGCTCGTGCTCGCAGGTGAGCCTGCGCTTATCTTCCACAGTGAGCTGCTCTCCCGTGCACTGCACCGAGAACGCATTGGCGATCTTCTGCACCGTGTGGGGCACGGGCAGCACATCGGAGGCGATGAGCACTGGGGTGCCCATGCTGCGTATCCACCCTATCGCATCAGAGGGTGAAAAGCCTCGCTCGCTCGTGGAGCCCACCAGCCTGCCCCGAAGGTCGAGCGCCGCAAGCCCCATCGTGGTGCCGGGGTCTATGCCCACGATGATATGGGGTGTGCCAGAGGACGAGAGAGGTGTGAGGGTGAGCCTGTCCCTGCCCACCGCCCTCACCTTGACCTGCACATCGGAGTGGCGCTGGGGAGATATGGGCACCTCCTCCCTTCTCGCACCCACGACGAACTCCGCCCTCGAGTATCCACCAAAGCCCTTCGTGAGCTTCATCTCAAACTCAATGCCTCTGCTCTTCGCAAGCTGCCTCAGCACCGCCTCTATCTCCCTTGCCTTTGCCCTCACAGCACCGTGCACCTTTCTTCTGTACCTGTTCTGGCTCCAGCCACCCCGCCCAAGGGAGCGGGCCCTCGAGACCACCACCACCGTTTTATCCTCGAACGCCTCCACCACATAGCCCACGCCCAGCATGGCGAGCATGGCGCATGCCCGTGCCTCCTGCACTGGGTCGGTGCGGTCTATCGAGAGCCCGTGGGAGCTGGCAAGGGCGGGAAGCGAGGGAGAGTGAGGAGCGGTGAGCTGCACCAGCCGCATGCCAGCTGGCATCTCATTGAGAAGGGCAAGAAGCTCCCCTCTGTCGGAGGCGAGCTCGTGGACGCTGTCGCACGCCAGAATGCTGGGCCTGTAGCGGTGGATGAGCCGCATGAGCCTGTGCCTTGTGAGGTGGCGGTGGTGCACAAACTCCCCACCCACATAAACAGCAGCAGCATACCTTGGGGCTCTCGAAAGGGAGCTTCCCCTCTCGATGTCCACGCCCATCACGGTGCCGCATCCATCGGCAGGCTGCGCTTGGGCACTCATGAATTGAAGTATAATGTGTGCTGGAGGCTTATATAAGTATGGAATATGGAATGGAGAATCGGAGAATCAGAGAATCAGAGAATCGGAGAATCGGAGAATCGGAGAATCAGAGCATCAGAGAATCAGAGCATCTCCATGAGCTCTCTCGCATTCCTCAGCACAGTAGTACACATCCACATCCCCAGAGAGCTCCCTATCCTGCGTGCCCACCTCTCGAGCTCCTCGTGGGGGTACCCGTGCCTCTACCACCTGCTGGTGCCGTGTAGCCGCACACAGCTTTTTTAAACAATGCCCTCATTCCAGCAAAACGATGAGGGCTCGCACATGGCTATTTGCGGGGCTGGTGGTGGCAGCCCTGCTGCTCAGAGTGTACATGCTGGATGCGCGGGCAATGCATCACGACGAGGCGGTGCACGCCCACTTCGCCTTTCAACTGATCGCTGGCGAGCCGTACGTGTACGACCCCACCTACCATGGGCCATTCCTGTACTACACACAGGCGCTCGTGTTCTCGGTGCTTGGCACATCTGAGTTTACAGCAAGGCTTCTTCCTGCCCTGTTCGGCGCGGCGTGCGTTGCGCTCGTGTATCCGCTTCGAAGGCACATGGGCAACCTCGGGGCGTTGTTCGCAGGGCTGCTGCTCGCCATATCCCCCTCGATGGTGTACTACTCCCGATTTCTCAGAAACGACATATATCTCGTGTTCTTCACGCTCGCAAGCGTGGTGCTGGTGCTCGCCCTGCTCGAGGAGAGGGGGGCAAGACGGCACATGCTCTATGCAGTGCTGGGAGCCTCGCTTGCCCTGATGTGCACCACCAAGGAGAGCGCATACATCACGCTCGCCATCCTCGCCATCTCCGCCCTCGTGGTGGCGCTATGGTTCGCACGCGATAGGCTCGGAGTGTCCTCGGTCCTGGGGACGGCTCCAGATGTGCTCATTGCCACAGCCTCCTTCGTGCTCGTGTTCGTCGCGATGTACTCGTTCTTCTTTTACGATGTAACTCAGGCTGCCCATGCCGTCCCGAGGGCGTTCGAGCACTGGATACACATGCACGAGATAAGACGCATAGGGGGACCATGGTACTACTACCTGCCCATCCTCATCCTCTATGAGTATCCCATCCTCATCCTCGGGCTCCTCGGGGGTGTGCTGGCTGTGCACAGACGGGACGGCGTGTGGATATGGGTGCTGCTCTGGGCGCTCTTCACTCTTGCCTTCTACTCCTACATGCAGGAAAAGGTGCCCTGGCTGGTGGTACACATACTGCTTCCGCTGGCGCTGCTCGCTGGCTACTTCCTCGCACACCTCGTAGAGGAGACTGGGGCAAAGAGCAGGTGGACGGTGCTCCTCGTGCTCGCCATCCTGCTGGTGCCGTATGCTGCCTCCAGCATCGCCACCAACTACACCCACGTGAACGCGCAAAAGATGATATCGTACATCCAGCCTCCCGACAGTCTTGCGGCCGTGATGGACAGAGTGCAGAATATGCATGCCCAGCATCCAGCCACCACCATCATAGTATGTGCGAGACAAAACGACTACTGGCCCATACCATGGTATGTCAGGGGGATGAGGGTAAGTTATCTTTCGGACGCTCCGTCCACACTGGAGGCAGATATCGTAATCGTAGAAGGCTCTATGGCCCTCCACCTTCCAGAAAGTGAGGAATACGAGCGGGTGCCCTTCGAGCTTCGCCCCAACAAGCGGATGGTGGCGCTGTTCAGGAGGGGTGGCTGAGCCCAATCGCATCCATCGACGACCAAGGGGACATGGAATGCCCATCATAGTCACACTTTCAGTTGGCACCACGAAGAGGGAAAAAGGGGGAGGACGTCGTCCTCACATCTGCTTGGAGGTGTAGGGGTTCTCTGGAACCTCGGTGTCCAGCCCCATGGCCTCGGCGACCAGCACCATCACGTCCTCCATGCCTATGCTTGCGCCCATGTCTTTGATGCCGTCCTTGATGTTTCGTCTGCAGAACGGGCACGTGCTGAGCACCATCTCTGCCCCAGTATCAAGGGCATCCTGCACCCTTCTCCTCGCTATTGCGAGCGCCAGCTCTGGCACACCTGCCTTTATGCCGCCCCCTGCACCGCAGCACCTCTGAAGCTCCCTCGTCCTCTCCATCTCCACGAGCTCCACGCCGGGCAGCATCTGGATGATGTTTCTCGGTGCATCGTACACCCCAAGGTGCCTTCCAGAGTGGCACGGGTCATGGTACGTGACCTTCAGGTTGAGGGGTTTCTTGAAGTCGAAGTCATAGCCTTCTGCCAGCAGCTGCTCGAGATACTCTGCGAACGTGAGCACCTCGAATGGCAGCTTTCCACCCCATATTCTTGGCCAGTCCAGTGCGGATGTGCGCACGCAGCCCGCGCACGCATACACCACCTTCTTTACCCCACGCTTTTTGAGGGCATGGATGTTCTTCTTCACGTACTTTGCGGCATGCTCCACCTGTCCAGTCCTGAAAAGCACGGACACGCAGCACTGCTCCTCCTCGCCCAGCAGCGTGAAGGGTATGCCAAGTTCGTCGAGTACCCTCACGGACGCCACCGCCACCTTCTGCATCCTGTATGCCGCGGTACAGCCCACAAAGTACGCGACCTCTGCCTCGTCCCTCACCTCTATGTCCGAGGGAAGCCAGCACAACCTGTCCTTCTGGTTGGCGGCAAACACGTTCTCGTAATTTGCGAGCAGGTCTGGAAACGCCTTCTGCTTTCCATAGGGACCAAGACCCCTGTCCACGAGGTTGGCACGGGTCGCCTCCCACAGGTTTATCGTGTCTATCCCGCTCTCGCACACCGTCCTGCATATACCACACGTGGTGCAGCCCACGTAGCTCTGCTCGGCATAGCGCTCGAGCTGGGGTCTTGGAATCTCCTTTGGACCAAACAGCCTCGCCCGAAGACCATAGCTATCATTAATCCACTTTCGCAACGTCTGGATACGGTACTTGGGTGAGTACGCCCACTTTTCTTCCTCGCTGAGCTCCTCGCCCTCTGGCTTTATTGTGCCCTCCCTAATCTCCTGATACACTGGGCACCACTCCATGCACTCACTGCATCTCGTGCACGCATCAAGCTCGAGCAGCTGCTTGGATGTGAAGTGGTCCACGGTAATCGACGGCTCACGCATGCTCTCTCTCCTCCTCCTCGGTGGGTGTGGCAAGAATTACCAGCGGGGCTGCAATGATGTGGATGTACTTTGTGAAGGGTATGAGGGCAACACAGAACGCCAGGGATATTAGTGCATGGAACAGTGCCATTGCTTGTGCAGAGGGGGCGAACGCCACGAATGCATCGCCCACCAGAAGGGCACCTCCCCTGAACCACTCGGCAAGAAAGCCCGTCAAGGTGATGATTATCAGCCCGCCGAGCAGCACCACATCATACATCTCGGTCATCGCCCTCGTCTTGGCATCCACTATCCTGCGCACCGCTGCTATCGTGATACCAATCAGCAGCATGTACCCAAAGAGGTCGTTGGGAATAGCAAGCACCGCATCTCTCCACCACTCCGAGGTGAGGTAGTATGCGGGCTCCATCCCAAGGTGCTCGATGCCAAGGCTAATTATTTCAAAGAGGAACACAAGCAGTGAGAACACGAGCAGCATCGTCCATCCCCAGAAGATGAACAGATGCATCACCCATCGTAAGGGGCTCCTTCGAAGAATCCTCGTCTGAAGCCCAAGCTCGAGTACGAGTGTCTTTACCAAAACACTGAGCCGCCTGCTAAATATCATCCTTAGAATGGTGGCTATGAACCATATGATGCTGTTCTTGCCAGGACCTCCGTACTCCGAGGCTCCAAGCCCATACTTTTTGAGCTGCACATACAGCCCCACCAAAAAGATGCCTACGAACGCGAACGACAGTGTCATCATCACACCGAAAGTCAAACCCGAATAGTACGCCACCTCTACTTCCTCCTTCCCTTTACAGCCTCCTCGTATGGCACACGCTCGAGGGAAGATTTTGTCCATCGTATTAAATGTTTACTATTCATCGTCTGTGCCCCCGCTGCGGCACACACCATCCTCCAACTGGATTGTGGGGATTCCAAGCTTACCGTATATGGCTTTCCATTTCATACTGGTGGCTTTGCTCTCTTCCTCCTCTCAGTGATAGCCGACTCCCCAACAATGAGGCACGATTATCACACGGAAAAAGACGCTATCGAGTGATGCAGACCACATTTGCACGAGCCAGCACTAAAGCTTTAAGGTGCAGACCCATACACACTACCATGTATGACCTCGTCATAGTGGGGGCAGGTCCAGCAGGGCTCACCGCTGGAATATATGCGATGCGGGCAAGGCTGAACACGCTGGTGCTCGAGCGCTCTCAGCCCGGAGGAACGGCGCTGCTCTCCCCCGTGGTGGAGAACTACCCGGGCATTCCCAGCATCGCTGGTGCTGAGCTTGCGCAGAGAATGAGGGAGCACGCCGAGGGGCTGGGACTGAAAATCGAGTTTGAGAGGGTGGAAGGAGTAAAAGGCGAGGATGAGGGCTTTCTCGTGCAAACGCCCTCCAGAGAGGTCGCCACGAGAAGCGTGATCATCGCCACTGGCGAGAGACCAAAGCCCCTTGGGGTGCCGGGAGAGAGTGAGCTCAGGGGCAGGGGGGTATCGTACTGTGCCACATGCGACGGGTTCTTCTTTGTGGACAGGAAGGTGCTCGTGGTGGGAGGGGGGAACTCCGCCCTCACGGAGGCGATATATCTCTCTGGAATCGCGAGAAAGGTATACATAGCCCACAGAAGGGACAGGTTCAGGGGAGAGCGGATATATCAGGAGCGGGTGCTCTCCAAGCCCAACGTGGAGGTGCTGTGGAACACCGTGGTGGAGAGCATCGAGGGAAAAGATGCAGTCGAGAAGGTGGTGCTGAAAGACACCAACACGGGCAGCACCAAAGAGCTCGAGGTGGACGGGGTGTTCATATACGTGGGCAACGTGCCCCTCACCGGGATGGTAGAGTGCGAGAAGGACGAGGGCGGATACATCATCACCGACGAGAGGATGCGCACCTCGGTGGAGGGCATGTTCGCTGCTGGCGACTGCCGTGCCAAGCGGCTGAGGCAAATAACCACGGCAGTGGCTGATGGAGCAATCGCCGCCACAGAGGCTGCACAGTATCTCCAGCTCAGGGTATCTGGATGAGCACCTCCCCCTCTCTCGTGATGGCAATCTCGAATGAAGAGACCACGAGCCTGTGCCTCACCCTGTCCCCAACCTCCTTCCGGATGAGGCTCAAAAGCTCCAGCCTGTCATGCACGATGTGGATGTCCTGCTCATCGCACCGCCTGTATGCCTCGTGAGCGAGCTGCTCGATGTCGTCCCCCACGTGCGCCTCTATCCACACAGGGGCGGTGAGCATCCTCGCCAGCCTCAGCGTGCGTTTCGCCCTCTCGATGGTGCGTTTCGCCCTTCTCTCGAGGCTGCTCACGTTCTGCTTGGTGGTGCCCATGCGCTCTGCCACCTCCTCCTGTGTGAGCCCCATCGCCCTCAGCCTCATCACCTCGACCTGCCTTGGCGTGAGAAATGTACCCTCCTCCATGAATACACCTCTACCTCGAGACTATATAGCCTATGTCTCTGAAAATAGCCTATGTCTCTATCCTATGTCTCTGAAAGCCTCCTCAAGCTCATGAGGTTGTACAGCCCCCCGAACACCACGTCGAAGTAGTAGTGCACCGCCCTCCAGCCTATCACCAGCACGCCCAGCACAGAAGAGGGGGTGAACGAGCCGAACAGGGCGAGCGCCCCAGCCTCTGCAATGCCACTCGCGCCGGGCGTCAATGGGAGTATCATCAGCATGGACAGCACTATCTGGGCGGCAAACGCCCTTGGCACCACTTCAACGAGGTCAACGTTTCCCACCAGGCCGAGCAGCACCCACACCACCACCGAGTACTGGGCAATCCAGTATCCCAGCGTGGAGGCGAACGCCATCGGCACGCTGCCCCTTCCCTGTCCCAGAAGCTCCCGAAGCCCATCCCTGAACGCCCGTATCTCGGCATCCACGATCTCCACGATGCGGGAACTCGTGGGAGGTTTTCTCATCAGCTTTCCCACCAGCTTGAGAGATACGCCCACTATGCTGATAAGTGCCATCCTCCCAAGCCTGCCCACCCTGTAGGGCTTCCTGAGGGCGTACGCAATCAGCGCCACGAGCCCTATCAGCAGCACCGCAGAGGTTGCGAGCATGAGCATAAATGTGCTCCTGCCAAGGTAATGATACAGCACTATCACCATCGGGATGGCCACGATGAAAAACAGCCCATCCAGTATGCGCTCCCCAAACACCACCACACCCGCCTTTCCATAGGGCACGCCACTCTCCTTCAGCATATGGATGCGGATGGGCTCACCCCCCATCATGGAGGGTGTGATGGCAGCCAGAAACAGGTTGTGAAACACTATGGACATGCACCGCCTCAGTGAGACAGTATAGCCCATTCCATGGGTGAGCGAGCGCATCCTCACAGCCCCGAATACATAGCCGAGCAGGTGAGCACATAGGGCGAGCAGAAAAAACCAGGGGTCGATGCGCTCCAACGCCAGTATCGTACCCTCATCGAACGTGAGCGCCATAACTGCGAGCACGGAGAGCACGCTTATCGAGACCGTCAGAAGCAGCATCCTTCGCACTCTTTCCAATGGCACCCTCACCTGCCCCAGAAAGGATCATCTCTTCTCTTTATCTCCAGAAACTCCTCTAAAGCATCCCGCTCATCCTGCGTGAGAAGGTGGGCGATTTCCTGCTCGAGCAGCTTGGCGTGCTGCTCTGGCACGTCCACGTACAGCACGTCGCCCTCCTTTATCTGCCTTCCCACGGTGACACCCTCTATGGATATGGCGAGCTCGTCCCCCTGCCTCGCCTCATGGACACTCTCGCCCCTCTTCTGCATACTCTTGAGGGTGCCCGCTCTGTTGCCATCCGCCCTCAACAGAGGCACACTGCCCCTGAGCGTGCCAGAAAGCACCCGCACGCCCACCACCGCGGGCTTGCTCTGCCTGAAAACGCAGTCCGGAAGCAGCATCAGCTTTGCTGGCTTGACGATCGCCTGAGAGCGGCTCTTCTCGAGCATCTCCCTCTGGGTATTGGCCCACTCCTCATACTCCTCTGTAAGCCGGTATATCACGTTGCTCGTGATGAGCTTCACATCGGTGCGCTCTGCCTCCTCCCTCACATCTGGCAGCACGCCCACGTTGAAGCCCAGCACCACGGCATGCAGGGGGTCGGGCGCCACCGCAGCCTCCACCACGTCTCTCTTCGATATGTCGCCAACGCACGCCTCTCTCACGGGTATGCCCATCTTCCTCAGCTCTCCGACCACCGCCTCGAGCGAGCCCAGCGTGTCTGCCTTCACCACCACCCCCTCGGCATCGACGGACAGCTCTGTCTGCTGCATCTCACAGAGCACCTGCTGCCTTGCGTGCTCCACATCCCCCTCCACCACACGCAAAGGGGAGCCAGCCACCACATCCTCGAGGCCGGGAGCCACCAGCTTAATTCCAGCCGCTGCCACCACCCGCTTCACTTTGCGGAACTTGTGCTCTGTCCTCGTCTCCCGCAGCGGGCGGGGCTTTAGCAGCGCCCTCACCCTCGTGAGCACGGGTCCCTGCGAGCCTCCCAGCACCACGGTATCCCCGGTGGAGAGCACGCCATCGTACAGTATGGCGTCTGCCGTTATTCCAAAGCCCCGCTCCTCTCTGACCTCGAGCACGGTGCCCACGCCGGGCCCGCTCACGCTTATTCTGAGGCTGTCCTCGAGGAACTTCTGGGCAAGCCCCATGAGCACCATGAGCACGTCCGCTATGCCCTCACCAGTCTTGGCGCTCATGGGCACGAGGGCAACGTTTCTCGTGAAGTCCCGTATGCGGTCATATCTATCCGCGCTGAACCCATGCTCGTAAAGAGACCCCACGATGGAGTACACCGCCTCGTCCAGCCTGCGCTGCACGTGCTCGCTCTGCTCGGCGTATGAACGGACAAAGGGTACATCTGGGTGGGAGAGCCAGCCATTTATTCTATCTATCTTGTTGAGCGCGACCACGAAGGGTGTCTTGCACTGCTTTAGGATGGTGAGCGACTCGATGGTCTGGGGCTTGAAACCCTCTGTGATGTCCACCACCAGCAGGGCGAGGTCGGCGAGCGTTCCGCCCCTTCTTCGAAGACTCATGAACGAGTGATGGCCAGGGGTGTCTATGAACAGCAGCCCTGGAAGTCTGAAGTGCTGGGCGGGAAACTCGGAGCACATCCTCTGTATAGTGGAGGTGGGCACCTCTGTTGCTCCAATGTGCTGCGTGATGGCTCCCGGCTCCTTGGAGACCACAGAGGTTCCCCTAATGCGGTCCAGAAATGTGGTCTTGCCATGGTCCACGTGCCCCAGCACACACACTATGGGCGTGCGAAGCTGCTCATTCGCCTCACTCATACAGCCAGCTCTCTTCACACCTTTCGTAGTCCAGTATCTCAGCAGGGTCAAAGTGGATGGATATCTCGCGCTCTGCGGATGCAGGGGAGTCAGAGGCATGCACCACGTTCCTGCCTATGTCCAGAGCGAGGTCGCCCCTCATCGTGCCCGCATGTGCCTCTATGGGGTTGGTGCTGCCACACAGCGAGCGCATCGCCCTTATGGCATTTCTTCCCTCCACCACCATGCACACCACTGGCCCGCTGGTGATGAAGCTCACGAGGGACGAGAAGAATGGCTTGTCCGCGTGCTCTGCATAGTGCATCCTTGCCCTCTCCTCATCGAGCCACACCATCTTCATGGCGACCACCTTGAGCCCCCTTCTCTCGATGCGGGAGAGCACCTCACCTATGAGCCCCCTGCACACGCCATCGGGCTTTACCATCACAAACGTGCGCTCCTGCAGCTCCTGCATGTGCTCTCACCTTCTCGATGTAGAGAGCCACTCCCTTCCCGCCTTAGTCCATCTCACGTGGCGGGGAATGCGCCCGAGGGCGTGGTTCTTCTCACACTTTGAGCCGCAGTAGAAGTACACCGTCCCGTCCCTCTTCACGAACATCTTGCCCGTGCCGGGCTCTATCTCCCTTCCACAGAAGGAGCACACTCTTTTCTGCACACACCTCACCGCCTTGAGAGCTTCTTTGCCTCTCTCGAGGTCTCGAGCAGCATCAGCACATCGCCCACTCGCACTGGACCCAGCACGTTTCTGGTGATTATTCTGCCCTTATCCTGACCCTCGAGCACCCTGCACTGCACCTGCACGACCTCGCCGTGCATTCCCGTGACGCCCATCACCTCGATGACCTCGGCTGGGTACCCTTCCTCATCACTCATGCACACACCTCACTTGAGGGTGGCGAGCTTCTGGGCTATGTCCTCCACCATCTCCTTCGCCTTTCCCGCATCCACGATGGCCGCGGCTGCGGACTTCACCGCAAGCCCGCAGGCTGCCCCAAGCTCGCTCTGGCTCCTCACATACACATACGGAACGGACTTCTCCTCGCACAGGAGCGGAAGATGCGCCACCACCTCTGGGGGCTGCACATCTTCGCTTATGAACACGAGCTTTGCCATTCCCCTCTCCACAGTCTTGGTCACCTCATTGGTGCCCTTCTTGATTCTTCCCGTGTCTCTGGCAAGCTCCAGTGCCTCGAGAGCAGCATTTCGTATATCGTCTGGAACCTCAAACCTCACATAAATCTCCGCCATTTACTGTCCTCCTTCAGGGTTTCCCCTTCATCATTCATCGTCGGGTGCCTACATGCACAAAGCCCGTATATTAAGCTTGCTCACGCACCCTCCCACACACCCTCCAAGCATGGGTGCTGCCATCACCCTTATAAGCATGGATGCTCAACACACGCCCAGAGCGAGGCTGATGATGGGATGTACGACCCTCACGAGATAGAGAGAAGGTGGCAGAGGCTGTGGGACGAGCACAGAGTATTCGAGCCCATCGTTGAAGACAGGCAGAAGTTCTTCATCACGGTGCCCTATCCATATCTCAACGGCAATCTGCACGCAGGGCACACGCGCACGTTCACCATCGGAGACGTGGTGGCGCGCTACAAGCGGATGTGTGGGTACAATGTGCTGTTTCCCATGGGCTTTCACGTCACGGGCACCCCCATTGTGGGGCTCTCTGAGCTCATACGCAGCAGAGACCCAGAGATCGTGGAGGTGTACGAGAGGTATCACGGCATCCCAAGGGACGTGCTATACACGCTGGACACCCCAGAGAAAATCGTGGACTACTTCAGGGTGGAGGCAGAGAAAGCCATGCGCTCCATCGGGTTCTCCATTGACTGGAGGCGCAAGTTCACCACGATGGACGAGCACTACAAGGCGTTCATACGCTGGCAGTTCGAGCTGCTGCACAAGAAAGGATATGTGGCAAAGGGCTCGCATCCCGTGCGCTGGTGCCCAAACGACGACAACCCCGTGGAGGACCACGACATCCTGCGGGGCGAGGACGCAACAATCGTGGAGTACGTGCTGATAAAGTTCAGGCTGGAAGATGGCACTGTGCTTCCGTGTGCCACCCTTCGTCCAGAGACGGTGTTCGGGGTGACCAACCTGTGGATAAACCCAGACCTCACCTACGTGAGGGCATCCGTGAGGAGCCCCGATGGAAAGGAGGAAGAGTGGGTTGTGAGCGAGGAGGCGTTCGAAAAGCTGCAGTACACCGAGCGGCAGCTTGCCCGCATCGGGGAGGTGAGGGGCAGCGAGCTCGTCGGCTCAGAGGTGAAGAACCCCATAACTGGGAATGAAGTGGTGGTGCTCCCTGCCACGTTCGTGCATCCCGATGAGGGCACGGGCGTGGTGATGAGCGTGCCAGCCCATGCGCCGTACGACCATCTTGCACTGCAGGACCTGGCAGATGCCGACCTCTCGCAGTACGGCATCGAGAATCCAATCAAAAGCATCCGCTACGTCTCCCTCATCTCGGTGCCAGAATACGGGGAATATCCAGCGGTAGAGGCGTGCGAGCAGATGGAGGTGAGGGACCAGCATGACCCTAAGGCAGAGGAGGCAACCCGTCTGGTGTACCGCAGGGAGTTTCACAGTGGCGTGCTCAAGGAGGTGTGCGGACGATATGCGGGCATGGCGGTGTCCGAGGTCAAGGATGTGCTCACGAGGGACTTTTTGGACGAGGGGCATGCCGAGCTGTTCTACGACTTTTCAGAGCGCCCAGTGGTGTGCAGGTGTGGCACACGCTGTGTGGTGAAGATGGTGAGGGGGCAGTGGTTCCTCACGTATTCTGACACCGAGTGGAAGCAGAGCGCACGGGAGTGCCTTGCCCAGATGAAGATAATACCTCCAGAGATGAGGGTGGAGTTCGAGAACAAGATAGATTGGCTCAAAGATAAGGCGTGTGCGAGGAGAAAAGGGCTTGGCACCAGCCTGCCATGGGATGAGGAGTGGCTCATCGAGAGCCTTGCGGACTCCACGATATACATGGCATACTACATCATCGTGAGGCTAAAAGATAGAGGGGTGGGCGCAAAAGAGCTCACCAAGCCCGTGCTGGACTATATACTGCTCGGGGACGAGCGGGCACTCGAGCACGTTCCAGAACAGCACAGAGCTGCGGTCAAGGCAGCACGGGAGGAGTTCGAGTACTGGTATCCAGTGGACCTTCGAACCTCTGGAAAGGACCTCGTCGCCAACCACCTGCTGTTCTTCATATTCCACCACGTGGCAATATTCCCCAGGGACAAGTGGCCAAAGGCGATAGCGGTGAACGGCTTTGTGTCGCTCGAGGGTCAGAAGATGAGCAAGTCCAAGGGTCCGCTGCTCACACTCAGGCGGGCGGTGGAGGAGCATGGAGCAGACACCACGAGGCTGTACATCCTGAGCAATGCGGAACACATGCAGGATGCCGACTGGAAGAGCGAGAACGTGGAGGCGATGGGGAGACACCTGCAGCGCTTCTTTGAGTGGGCGCGCGAGATTATCGCATCCCATCCACAGCGCTCGGAGAGCACGAGGCTGGACAGGTGGATGCTCTCGAGGCTCTCGAGGCACGTGAGGGAGACAAGGGAGGCGCTCGAGGCGCTGCAGACCAGAAGGGCACTCCAGCACGCCTTCTTTTTGCTGCTCAATGATGTGCGCTGGTACGAGCGCAGGGGAGGCAGGGGCGAGCTGTTCACCGTGGTGGACACGATGGTGAGGCTGATGGCACCCTTCACACCCCACGTGTGCGAGGAGCTGTGGAGCATGTACCACGAAGAGGGAGACTTCGTGTCCCTCGCACCATATCCAGAGCACCACCCAGAGCACGTGGACGAGGAAGCAGAGTTCTGTGAGTTGCTGGTGCGCGAGGTACTTGATGACATCACCAACATCCTCAAGGTGGCAAAGATAGAAAAACCAAGGCGGGTGTACCTGTATACCGCAGGGGACTGGAGCTACACAGTGCTCAAGGAGGCGCTCGCCCACAGGAGCTCGCTCGACATGGGTCAGCTCATGAAGAGGCTCTCGCTGGACGAGAGCGTAAAGCCCCACATGAAGGAGGCCGCCAGCTACCTCAAGAGCCTCGCCAAGGACATCCGCTCCATGGATGAGCTGAAGCTCTCAGGCTATGTGAACACCGGGTGGAATAGGAGGGCGGAGAGAGAGCTGCTGGAGGAGGCATCCAAGTTTCTCTCGCGGGAGCTTGGGCTCGAGGTGGTGGTGGACCCACCGAAAGAGGAGCCCAAGGCTGCCCTCGCAAGGCCCATGCGTCCCGCCATCATAATCGAGTGAGGGCGCTCTTTAGCAGCGAGCAGAGCTCATCGGGCGTGGAGTACTCATAGAGGTGCACCTCTGGGCAGCCCGCTATCATGGCAGAGAGCCTCACCCCTCTCTCGTGCACGCACACCACGGGAATGCCCCTGCACAGGGCATGGGCAACCTCGAAGCCCACTCCCGTGGAGGGTGAGCTCACCTCTGCCAATAGCACATCGCTGCGCTCTAAGGCTGCGATGTCCCTCTCGTATATCTCCTCATCATCGAGACCCCGCTCGTCCGAGAGCCAGAACGCCCCCTCCACCTCGATGCCCATCTCGACGAGATGTGTGTACATCAGCCTGTATATCTCCTGTCTTTCGGCAACGCCCCGTATCGGGGTTGCGAGAAACACCCTCACTACATCACCCCCCTGAAGTAGTGTCCAGTGGTGTACCTTCCCTCAAGCCTCTGGGGCTCTCCCGCAAGCGCCCTCCTGTATGCCTCCACGATGTCTCTCACCTGCTCTGGGGTGTGCAGCACGAGATCCAGCCTGATGGCACGTGCACCGCACGAGGCGAGGGTATGGATGTGCTCGAGCATGCACAGCTCGATGGAGTTGTATATCACCGTTCTGCCGTGCTCCCGCACCACTGGAAAGCTGTATCCTGCCTCGTCCCTAAGGTACACCCTCTGTCCCTCCCTCGCGATGCCCCGCTCGATGAGCTCCCCGACGAGATCGTGCTCTGACACCATGAGTCGCTGGTAGCCGTGTGCCTTCACCTCGATGGGCACGGGGCTGGAGGCGCACAGCTGCTGAACCTCCTCGAGGGTGAGCTCTGGAGAGGCACACACCCTCACCGCCCCAAGCTCAGCCAGCACAGCACACGATAGGGGATTGAACACGTTCAGACTCTCCTCGGCAACAAATGGCACTGCGTGCTGCGCACACACCCTCACCACGCCGAGGTTGGATGCACACACGTGCACCCCCTGAAGGCGGACAATCGCCCTCTCAAGCTCCTCGAGCTCATCGTCCTTGGTGATGACAGGGGTGAGCACACCGAGGGGCACACCCATGGAGGAGACCTCATCGAGCACGTGGAGTGGCACATACACCACGTCCGCTCCACAATCACGTGCCACCCTCGCCGAGGGAGCATCCCTGACCGCCACCGAGAGGATGGGCCTCTCACGGGCAGGGTGCATGTGCCTGAACACGGGCATGGGACGGTCTGGGCGTGTCCTTCCCTTAGCTTGCCTGCGCATCGTGCTCAGCTCGTCGCACGCCCTCCTTCTCGCCTCACTCAGGGAGCCCAATGGCACGAACACCCCCTCGTCCGCATCCACACTGACGCTGCGGGCGGTGTATGGTGTCCCCCCGAGCCTTGCGGCGATTGTGCGCAGCTGCTCATGGGGGGTTGGGGATGTTATTCCCCTCTCCACCACGTACCCGCTTTCTCCCACGCCCACGTGCACGCCGTCCGACACCCTGACCAGAAGGGGCATCCCAACCCTTGCCACAACGTGCACGTCCACCTCCACGGGAGGAGGGTGCATGCGGGAAAGCTCCCTCATCAGCGAGACATCTGCCGTGAGGTACACCTCGTCCCCCTCGCCACACCCTGCGAAGGGGATGCGTACCCTCTCACCAGCCCTCGCCCTCTTCACCTTCCTACCCCCCACGTACATGCTCCTTATCCTGCCCCCCACGATGCCGTGTGCAGTGTGCACCCCTATGCCATCCCCAACCTCGATGTCCTCCGAGGGCACAAACTCCACCATGCCTCCCCTCACCTCGTCCACCCTGCCGATGAATAAGCCCACGTTGGCAGGATGCCGCCTGAACATCACGTCCTCGCCCAGAAGCCACCCGTGCGTGAACCCGCGGTGGAACACGCGGGAGATGCGTCCCCTCAGGAGAGAGGGATCCTCGCCAGAGAGTGCTCTTCGATACGCATCCACCACGCACGCCACGTACTCGCTCCTTCGCATCCTGCCCTCTATCTTCAGTGCCCTTGGATGGCACTCCAGCACCCTCTCCAGCGAGTCGAGGAGGCACAGCTCTGCGGTGCTGAGCACGTGCTCTCCTCCGATGGCTGATGGGGATACCCTCCTGCCATCCACCTCCACGATATACCGCTTTCGGCATGGCTGGGCACACCTTCCCCTGTTCGCGCTCCTTCCCCCCACAAAGCTGCTAAACAGGCACTGGCCAGAGTAGCAGTAGCACAGCGCCCCATGCACGAACAGCTCCACATCCACCCCAGCCTCCTCGGCTATGCGCCTTGCTTCCGAGTGCAAAAGCTCTCTTGCGAGTATCACCCTGTCCGCTCCGAGCGCTGCCACCAGCTCAGCTCCAGCCGTGCTGTGCACCGTCATCTGGGTGCTCGCGTGTATCTCCATGTCTGGATAGCGGGCGCTTGAGAGCACGAGCAGTCCGATGTCCTGCACGATGACGCCATCTGCCCCTGCCTCGTATGCTGCATCCATGAGCTCGATGGCACGCACGATCTCCCGCTGCTTCATCAGAGTGTTCACTGCCACATATGCCCGCACGCCGTGCTCGTGGGCAAGCCCCACAGCATCCTTTAGCTCATCCACCGAGATGTTCTGGGCATACGCTCTGGCATTCAGCTCCCCAACGCCAAAGTACACCGCATGCGCTCCAGCCGCTATCGCAGCCCTCAGCGCATCGAGGCTACCGCATGGGGCAAGAATCTCACACATCACACCACGAGCTCCCTCGAGATGGTAAAGAGGCTTTTGCCCCCATCCTCGCCCACTACCACGGTGTCCTCTATCCTCACGCCCCCCACGCCCCGATAGTACAGGCCGGGCTCCACCGTCGCCACCATGCCGCGCTCGAGCACCCCATCCGAGGTGCCGATGCTGGGCTCCTCGTGAATCTCCAGCCCCACTCCATGTCCAGTGGAATGTATGAAGCCCTCTGTGGCACGGCTTCCCGATGGGGGCGCATCGAATCCGTGCTCGATGATGGCGTGCCTCACGTGCTCGTGCACCTCTGATGCCCTCACGCCGTGCCTCATGAGCGATATGCCCCTCGTGTGGGCATCGAGCACTGCGGCGTGCATCCTCTTTATCCTCTCCACCTTCTCTCCCCCCTTGTGCACCCTGAGCACCGTTCTGGTGAGGTCGGAGAAGTACCTGCACTCCCTGTGCCTTGGAAACACGTCCAGCACGATGGGCTCGTCTGCCCGAAGCTCGCCCTCTCCCATCCAGTGGGGCATGGAGGACCGGGGTCCTCCTGCCACGACTGTGCCCTCCACAGCCTCACAGTGCCCTTTGAGCAGCACCACATCTATCTCCTCCCTCAGCCTCTCGCTGGTGAGAATCTCTCCCTCGTATACCAGATGCCCCTCTGGGGAGACCGAGCTATCGGCAATCATCTGGATGGCCCTCTCGCATGCCCGCTCACACACGTGGGCACAGCGCCGTATGCAATCTATCTCGTGTGGCTCCTTTGTGCGCCTGAGCGCTGAGAAGGGGCTTTTTCGCACATCGAGCACGATACCTCTCGCCCGCAGGGAGTCTGCAATACCCACTGGAAGCTCTTCTGGCACGCACACCCTTCTTATGCCCGCCCTGCGGCACAGCCCAGACACCACCTCCCGAAGGCTCCATCTCTCGCCCCCAATTTCTGAGAATGCCACCACATTCTCCACCCTTGAGTGCTCTGACGCCCGCTCGAGCTCCATCTCCGAGACCGCCAAGTACTCCTTTAGCTCACCATCGAGATGGCACAGGTACACCACGGGGTCAGATGCAAAGAAGCGGGTACAGTAGTACATGTTCGCATCAATGGAGGGTGTTCCCACCGAGAGGTAGGCACACATGTGAATGGTGCGCATGTGCTCTGCGAGCCTTTCTTGGAAACCCATCACAAGCCCCTCATCGCATGGGTGTACGTGTTCGCGGATGCGCCGCCGATGAGCCCGCCCACTGCATCATCCAAAAAAGGCGGAAGCCGTGAGAGCACCCCGGGCTTTTGCCTGTCGAATCTCGTGTACTCGAACACACCCTTGGTGCCGCCCACGTATGTGGCTATTGCCATTCCCAGCAGCTCGTCCGCCACGATGAACGCAAGGTCGGCGTCGTAATGCTCCCTTGTGATACAGGGTAGCTCTCCCCGCCTTCCTGCGCTGTCCAGCAGCAGAGCGGCATACAGCAGCACACACACGTTGGGATCATCGAGCGCTGCATCGAGCTCGCGCCCGAACAGCTCGGCTGCCCTCTCACTGCTATCCATCCCGGGATGCGGCACCCAAAGCTCGAGCCATGCCTCCACCACATCGCTGCGCTGCACACCATGCTCCGCGAGTACATTCCACACCATGATACTGCCTCCCATTTGATACTGCCTCCCATTTAAACGATGTCTTGAAGGCTGAAAACGCTTCTCAGCGGTATCCCTTCCTCCTCAAGCGCCTCAAGAGCCCCCTCTCCCCTGTCAACGAGCACCATCGCCCCCACGACGGTATGTCCCTCCTCGCGAAGAGCCCTGGCAGCCTTGAGCAGCGAGCCCCCAGTGGTCGCCACATCGTCCACCAGCACCACCTGTGCACCCTCCGGGATGGGACCCTCTATCTGCCTTCCCCTGCCATGTGCCTTCCTCTCCTTTCTCACGATGAAGGTGGGGATTGGCCTTCCCTGT
The DNA here is from genome assembly GCF_000711905.1 of Methermicoccus shengliensis DSM 18856. Taxonomy (NCBI): domain Archaea; kingdom Methanobacteriati; phylum Methanobacteriota; class Methanomicrobia; order Methanosarcinales; family Methermicoccaceae; genus Methermicoccus; species Methermicoccus shengliensis. Next base: position 42,736 of record NZ_JONQ01000011.1, on the reverse strand, counting down.
AGCTGGCTCACCACCGCCAGCGCCCCGCATATGGGGTCTGCGCCGAGCGTGGGTCCCCCGATGGCGTCCGCCCTCCATCCCGTGGCATCGAGCAGCCCGAGCAGTGCCCTCGCACTCAGAAGTGCCCCCTCGGGATGCAGCGTTATCATCCTGCAGTCCACATACACATTGCTGCTCCTGCCAGAGGAGAGCACAACGGACATGTGCGTAGTGTGCGCTCTTACGAGTTCGAGGAGTCTCTGCCTCATCTCCATGTCATCATCCCACATATCCAACAGCCCCCACACAATAAAGAGCTGCCTGCTCTTCGTGCTGTTCTTTCTTCGTGCTGTTCTTTTATATTTTCTGTGAATGGACGTATACAATTGTCCATTCCTGCGTATCCCCAAACTTTGGGCAATGCTTTAGTATCTGGAGGACAGAATATGGAGCGAGGCTGGAGTGAGGCTGGAGTGAGGCTGGGGTAGGCGCGCCTGTGGGGAGGGCAGGGAGGCTCGGCATAAAGTTAGGGGAGCAAAAGTTTAAGTATCGGGCTATTATATCTGCATCCGAGCTATGCCCGAACCAATGGAGGAAGATAGATGCCAGTGCTCGTCGAGGTACAGAACCTCACTGTGAAGTTCGATGGTAGGTGTGCGCTAAAGGACGTCAGCTTCACCCTCGAGGAAGGAGACTCCCTCGGAATTCTCGGAAAGAGCGGCTCTGGAAAGACTGTGCTCATGCACGTGCTCAAGGGGCTGGAGCACATCGATGAGGGCTCCGTGATATACCATCTCTCGGAGTGTGAAAAGTGTGGAAGGCTGGAGAGGCCCAGCGATGCTGGAGGGACGTGCCCGAGATGTGGGGGAGTGCTAAAGCTCATCGAGTTCGACCTCGCAAAGCTCGATTCCCATCACCCAAGACGAAAGGAGCTTCAAAGGCGGCTTGCCATCATGCTTCAGCGCACGTTCGGGCTATATGGAGATGAGAGGGTGCTCGTCAACGTGCTCAACGCCCTCACGGAGGTGGGATATGAGGGGAAGGATGCTGTGATGAAGGCTGCTGAGCTGCTCAATGATGTGAACATGAGCCACCGCATCATGCACGTGGCAAGAGAACTCTCTGGTGGGGAGAAGCAGAGGGTGGTGCTCGCCCGCCAGCTCGCAAAGGAGCCCATAATGCTTCTCGCAGACGAGCCCACGGGCACCCTCGACCTCAAGACCGCAGACATCGTGCACGACACCATCGTGAAGGCAAGGAAGAAGTACAACATGGGGCTTGTGGTCACCTCCCACTGGCCCACGGTGGTGGAGGAGCTGGCAGAGAGGGCGATACTGCTCGAGGATGGCCAGATCACAATGGAGGGTCCATCCCACGAGGTGGCAGAGAGCTTCGCGAAGCAGGTGTCCCACATAACAAAGGAAAAGGTAGAGGTCGGAACGCCCATCATCAGGGTGGAGAACCTCACCAAGAAGTACGTGTCCATCGACAGGGGCGTGATCAGGGCGGTGGACAACATCTCGTTCGAGGTGTACGAGGGGGAGATATTCGGCATCGTGGGCGAGAGCGGCTCTGGAAAGACGTCCACAGCCAAGATGCTCATAGGGTTGCTGGAGCCCACGAGCGGGAGCGTGATGGTCCGGGTGGGCGACGAGTGGGTGGACATGACCCAGCCGGGATACAACTTCAGGGGAAGGGCGACCAAGTACATGGCGATTCTGCATCAGGAGTACAACCTCTACCCATACCGCACCGTGCTCGAAAACCTCACAGAGTCCATCGGGCTCGACCTTCCACTGGAGCTGGGTGAGAAGAAGGCGCTGTTCACCCTCACCTCGGTGGGCTTCAGTGAGCAGAGGGCGCAGGAGGTGCTAAAGAGCATGCCAGAGGAGCTCTCAGAGGGCGAGCAGCACAGGGTCGCGCTCGCACAGGTGCTCATAAAGGAGCCCAGAATCGTGATTCTGGACGAACCCACGGGCACGATGGACCCCATCACCAAGGCTGAGGTGTCCAACTCCATCCTTGCAGCAAGAAAGAGCCTCGACCAGACGTTCGTCATCGTGTCCCACGACACCGACTTCGTGGAGGCGGTGTGCGACCGTGGCATCCTCATGTTCAGGGGCAAGATCATAGCAGAGGGCACGCCAGAGCAGCTCATAGATGCCCAGATGAGGACAGAGGTAACCTGAATTCAAAAGACATTTAAATCAGTAGGCTCTGGATGCTATGGGAGAGTGTAGCGTGGAACACACCATAACGCTCGATGGTGAGCAGGTCACAGTGCCAGAAGGTGCCACGATAGCCGACGTGCTGGAGCAGTATGGGATAAACCACATCGAAGGCACCAAGGTGGGGTTGCTCAGGTCCACCTCCAGCGAGGAGCTGCGCACGGACAGGTTCGTTCTTCACACCACCAAGGGCGAGGTGGAACTCAGAGCAGATGCACCAGTAGCCAGCACGCTCATGGGGTTCGAGGGTTCTGCTGTGCGCTGGAACGACGGCAAGTCCCTCGTGTTCGGATACCGTCCAGTGGACATAGAGCCCTCAAGGAATGAGAGACGCTATGAGGGAGGGGAGGTGTTCTTTGCGACCTCTGGGTTCGATGCCGAAAAGGGCATGCTGGCGTTCTCGCTGAGGCGGCACTCTGCCGCATACGGGGGTTCTGAGGAGGGGGGGTTTGGAAGAGTGATAAGGGGTGCGCACGTGCTCCCCAAGCTGGAGGAGGGCGACGTGCTGCTCTCGGTGAAGCCCGTGCTCGAGGTGAGGCGTGCCAAGGACTTTCTGCTGACGGAGAATCTCTCGCAGGAGGTTCCCGAGGGGGCGATGCTGCTCACGGGAGTGAGCATATCCCTTCTGAAAGAGGCACCCGTGGGGGCAGAGCACGTGCTCGCCGCCCTCGAGGGGCACGTGCTCACAGTGGATGTGTGCACCAACTCGTTTGTGTCCTATGATGGGTTGCAGGGCGAGGTGTGCCCGTTCGAGCACCTCGCAGCCCGCCGCAGGGGTGCGGTCTCGGTGAGGACCGAAGGGTTCGGAATCGGCAGGATATACATCTCCAAGCAGGACAGGGCATCGAGCTGGATGCACTCGGTGGTTGGGGAGGTAAAGAGCGGGATGGAGCTTCTGGACTTTGCATCTCAGGGAGATGCGTTCACCGTCAGGCTCGAGCCAGAGCGGCTGAGTGTGTATGGACGTACATTTGTGGAGGCAGAGCGGCTCGCTGGGAGGCGGGGCGTGGTGCTCGAGAGGGATGGCTACATCGAGGACGATGGTATCATCGTGGATCAGAATCCCCACACCACCATCGAGGTCGTGGAGGGTGGAAAGGTCAGAGCACTGGGAGTGCCACCCTCCAAGGTGCTCGATGTGCACCTCTACAGGCAAGAAGCCCCCAAGTCCATAAAATACCTCTCGAGGGCGCTGGGGATGGCATACAGACCCATAGGAGAGATGAGCGTGGTGTTCACCTATGAGAACACCATCCTCATGAAGCCAGAGAGCACTCCAGACCTCGAGCTCATACCAGAGCACACGCCAACCGATGTGGTGGAGGCTGGCGAGATTGGCCTGACCAACCAGGCAGCAAAGCGAAAGGGGATATTCGGAATAAAGCTCGTGGACGATACAAAGTATGGACCCACTGGAGAGAAGTTCCATGCCACGAACATCGTGGCGAGGGTGAGCAGGGAGCAGCTCCATAAGCTCCATGGACTAAGGCAGGGCGACGTGCTGTACATCAGGGAGGAAAAGTGATGGAGCAAAAGCCTTGGGCAGGGCTTGCCAAGCGAAAGGACTCGGGGGAAGCCCCTGAGGACCCTGAGGACATCATCACGAAGATTGTGGTCGTTTCCTCTGACTCCGTGTTGCCGATGGACCTTGCGCTACAGGCACACATGAATAACGAAGACGTGGTGATAAAGGAGACGTGCTTTGGGCTCATCGTCTCTGGAAGGCGAGAGAGTGTGGAGCGCATGATAGAGGGGCTCAGAAGCCTCGACCCCCACGGAATATTCGTGAAGGAGAGGGGCTTTGGGCCCGGTGATGAGCGCAGGTGCAGGGCGAGCCGTGGAGGGGGGGCAAGGCCAGGCTTCTACCTCCTGAAGGAGGAGGGGGAGTTGCTCCCCATGATACGCAGGGCGCTCGACAGGCTCGAAAGGCAGCACATTCCCCCCGCCAAGAAGGGGGCAGAGGGGGCAGAGGAGAGGGTCGAGCCAGAGGCGATACTGAAGATTGCAGAGAAGTATTCATGATATTCATGAGGTGCTCGATGTGAAGGTCTTCATATATCCATACACCAGCCTCATACTGTACGACCTCGTGGAGAGGTTCGGGCACGAGCCCCTTGGCATTATGACCGAGGTGGGGAAGCGGGTGAGGACACCCTCTATTGAGTCCCCTCCCCTGAACATCACCGCCGAGGAGGCAAAGCGGGGGTTAAAGTATGCTGCAGTGGATGTGCCCTCTGGCGTCAGGGGAAGGATGGGCGTGCTCGACCCCCTGATAGAGCGGGCAGAGGCAGCCATCATAGTGAGCAATGCGAGGCTTGCCTTTGGGTGCATGGGATGTGCGAGGACGAACGAGCTCGTGAAGTACGTCATCAGGACAAAGGGCATTCCAGTGCTCGAGCTCGAATATCCCAGAGACGAGGAGGAGACTGAGCAGTTCGTTGCCAGCATAAAGGCATTCTGCGATGCGCTCGGAGGAGGGAAGGGAGATGAGTGAGAGGATAAGGATAGCGCTCATCTCGTGTGGCTCTGAGTACAGCGGGGTGCAGAAGGAGATCGAGTGGGCCACCCGCGAAGTGGGAGCCGATGTGGTGTTTCCAGAGGTCGAGATAGAGGACATAGAGAGGGCCGAGAGGGAGTTCGGGCTGGACGTGGCAAGCCACGACCTGCTGCTCGCCATTGCCCGTGCCATGTCCATCGTGGAGGGCAGAACTGAGGTGGACGGCGTGTTTATCAGCACGTGCTTTAGATGTGCCGAAGGGGCGATCGTGAGAAGCGAGGTGCAGCGCTACATCCACAGGAACACCACCCTTCCAGTCATCAGCTACTCGTTCACAGAGCGCACGGTGGGCACCACGCTGCTCACGAGACTGGAGGCGCTCGTGACTACCGCCAAGCGAAGGAGTCTTCTCGCACTGGAGGAACAGAAGGGGCTCACCGTGGGCATAGACTCTGGCTCCACCACCACCAAGGCAGTGGTGATGCACGACAACGAGATCATAGGCACGGGATGGGTGCCCACCACCAAGGTGGTGGAGAGTGCCGAGGCTGCACTCGCTGACGCCCTCGAGATGGCAGGGGTGAGGGCGACCGATATCGAAGGCATCGGCACCACTGGATACGGGCGCTTTCTCGTGGGCAAGCACTATGAGGCAGACCTCGTGCAGGAGGAAATCACGGTGAACTCCAAGGGGGCGGTGTTCCTCGCCGACAGACAGAAGGGCGATGCCACTGTGATAGATATAGGTGGCATGGATAACAAGGCGATAGCAGTGCACAACGGCATTCCCGGGATGTTCACCATGGGTGGAATATGTGCTGGTGCCTCTGGCAGGTTCATAGAGCTTGCGGCGAAACGGCTCGGTGTGTCCCTCGAGGAGTTTGGCAGGCTCGCCCTGAAGGGAGACTACAGAAGGGTGCCCATGAACTCATACTGCATCGTGTTTGGCATCCAGAGCCTCGTGAACTCGCTCGCAGCTGGAGCTGCCCCAGAGGATGTGGCGGCTGCGGCATGCCACAGCGTGACAGAGCAGGTGTTCGAGCAGCAGCTTCAGGAGGTGGTGGTGAAAGAGCCAGTGATCATGGTGGGCGGCACCTCGCTGATTGCAGGGCTTCCAAGAGCGATGGAGGAGCTGCTGCACACCGATGTGCTCGTTCCGCCCAATGCACAGTACATTGGAGCGGTGGGCTCGGCACTGCTGGTGTCGGGTATGCTGAGGCTCAAGGAGGGCGCAGATGGGACATGAACTGGTGAGGGTGCACTCCCCAGACGAGAGGGGTGCCCTGCTATACAAAGAGGTTGCCGAAACGCTCATAGGAGACCTCATGCTCGCACGGGTCATCGAGCACATGCGGATATATGCTGACCCAGAGGAGCCGGTGTTCATCGTGGTGATGCTGCTGCGCCACGGGCTCCAGCCCGCAAAAATCGAGGATATCGCCACCGTGAAGCCCGGGGGACCGGGAGAGGACATGGTGCTCGTGGAGATTCGAGATGAGGACTACGCAGTGCCCCTGATACGAAAGCTCTGGAGCGTGTATGGCAGGGACGGTGTGGAGCAGCCAGAGCAGAAGGTGTTCGCCATACGCACGCAGGACAAGCTAAAAGAAATCGAGAGGGTGGAAAAGCTCGTGGTGGAAAAGCCCAAAGAGGAGGTGTACGAGCGGCTCGCCGACCTGCTCGAGCGGCTCGCTCCAGAGGGCTTCAGGGTGAAGGACACGAGGCTGACATCGAGGTATGGAATGCTGATAGCCTCGGAGAACCCGCTGGAGGGCAGATGGTACACCATGGCAGGGAACATGCTGGAGGATATGCTGAGGGAGACCTCTGGGAAGATGCCGGACGAGGAGGAGCTGCGAGAGATAGAGCAGCGCATCTCGAGAGGGTGTGAGGGCAGGGGAGGAGGAGCTTGCAGGCTGTGGTAGCATGTTCGAGCCAGTGATGTTTGAGGGGGGAGTGCACAAGCATCAGCTCATCATAGAGCTGGTGGAGGACCTTGGAGGATACGTGCTCGAGACCAACGTGATGCAAACCGAAATCAACATCCTCATGCTCATCCCAGAGGAGGACATACCTCACATGGAGCAGCTCGCCAAGAAGCTGCTCGGCAAGATCACCGTGGCTCCGCTCGCTGGCACCGAGATAGCGGTGGTGGCTCCATCGCTCTCCTCCCAGCATCTGCCCCATCCCTCGTGCGATATAGCGGAGTTCATGCGAAGGCAGGGGGCAAACACCAACCTGATTGGACTCTCGAGGGGCGTGGGAAAGCGCGTGGCGGTGATGAACTCCTATGAGCGGGAGCTCATCAACGAGCACGACCTCGCCATCTTTGTGTTCGGAAACTTCAGGGCATGCATACAGGAGAAGGTCTCAAAGCTGCTCTCTCAGATAAAGGTGCCCGTGGTGGCGGTGGGAGGACCAAGGATAGACGAGGAGCTGCCAGTGGAGGCATACATCGATGGGTTTGGCAGAATTGCCCACAGGCTCAGAAGGAAGGAGGAGATTACCCAGCTGGAGAGGGTGGTGGGCGCGGTCTCGAGGGTGCTCAGAAGAAGGAGGGAGGAGATGGCGAGCGACCCGCTCACGGTGTTTCCCGCAAGGGCGAGGTTCGAGATATACTCCCAGATAGAGGAGGCGAGGAACATACTCTCCCCAGCCCCCCTCACGCTGCAGCTCGATGGCATACGGGTGAAACTGCCCTATGACGAGTTCGCAGACCGCATCAGAGCAGTGAGGTTCGAGGAAGGTATATCGCTGGGAGAGATTGCCCACATTAGACGCTCCAAGATGAAGGGATACGTCCTCGTGAAGATAAAGCCCTCATCTGAGACTGGAATGATGCTGTAGGGGGTATAATGGTGAGAAGGCTGGGTGAGCTCATCGGAAGCCCAGAGCTCTCGGTAGAGGTGGTGGTGTACGACGACGTGTTCGTGTGCTCCCTGTGGGAGCAAGACGTGTTCTCAGAGGAGTTTCTGGATAGGGCTGCCATCATCGAGCTGGAGAGGGGCACCCTCAAGCACCTCTCACTCAAGAGCGGCGATGCGGTTGAGGTGAGAAGTGAGAGGGGAAGGGTGGTGGTGAGGGCGACAGAGGGAGAGCACATCGGAGCCCCAGCGATGCCCAAGAGTCCGCTCTCGCTGGCGCTCACAGATGGGTGCGACACCAGACACTTTTCCGCAGTCATAAAAAAAGCGAGTGAGTCCATCACCCGCATCGAGGACCTCATAGAAGGTAGCCAGTAAAGTCCACCCTCCCTGGTTCGTATCCAGATATGGGCGTGCCCGCCCTCTCTGCCCCTATGATGCGTACGATGTGCGAAGCGAGTGCACTCGGGCTCATGTGGGTGGCATCCACCTCGTACACCCTCTTGCACATTTCCACCGCCTCCACCAGTATCACGTCCAGCGCCTCAGCCTCGGCGTTCTCCCTCACCTTGTTCTCTGGATAACCCCGCTCCCGAAGCCGCTGCTCCACCACCCATGGGCTGCACCTCACCACGATGCACACATCTGCCACGTGGTGAGCGAGATGTCCCTCTACCACCACCAGCCCCTCGTACTCCGAGAGGTGCTCCCGCAGGGCGTCTATGTCCGCAACCACGCAGTCCCCTTCCGTGCCCAGAGAAAAGCCCTGCTGGAGCACGAGGGCATTGATGTCCACCACCTCGATGCCCATCCTGCGCAGCAGGCTCGCTGCCGTGCTCTTTCCCACACCCGGCGTGCCGCTTATTCCGAGTATCATCAGGAGCACATTGTTTCCCCTCTATAAGTATGTGAGATACTGAGACACCGTAAGAGACACTGAGACACCGTAATCCTTTTATTGGTGTATCGAGCTAAGAGGGAAGGGAAGCCCGGTGGTGTAGTGGTCAATCATGGGAGGCTCTGGACCTCTCGACTGCGGTTCGAATCCGTACCGGGCTACTTTTACCAAACCCTTATATCGCATGCCCATGTGAGGGGCTCGGGAGGATAGCATGGAGGAGCGTGCGTGGGCAAAAATCGTGTTCTCAGAGCTTGCACCCCACGAGCGGCTCGCTATTGAGGCTGTCTCTGTGGACAACACCAGCAACATGCAGTGTGAGTGGGACGATGAGGTGGCGCTTACCGTGGAGTGCTCAAGCGCAAAAAGCCTGCTCGCCACACTCGACGATTATCTACGATGCCTCCAGGTATCGCTCGGCATGGCCAGCGCTGTGGGGAGATAGCACATGGATGAAAATGCACGGTTTCATCTTGTGGGCCATTTCAGGCTCAGCCATCCGATCGAGGATGCGAGGGAGCTGGAGGGGTTCTTTGCGAACACGGCACCCGATGTGCTCTCCAGAGGAGTGCCAGAAGGCAGGGGCGTGCACCACCTGGTACACGATGCACGGGGAGAGCGGCTCGTGCTCGAGGTGCTCTCGGACAGCTATCTTAGAGCCCACGAGGCGGTGCTGAGGCTCAGAAAGCCCCTCGCCAAGGTGCTGGGAAAGCAGCGCATCGGTCTTAGGGGCTTTGAGGTGGAGCGCTACACAATCCATCTTCCAACACCACGCCCCCTGAAGCTGGGAAAGATACCGTTCGTGAGGGAGATGAAAGCCGGGGGCAGTTATGTGGTGCTCGAGCTGGACGTGGGCGAGGGCGAGCTGGAAAAGAGAGTGCCAGACAGAATCGTGAGCCTGATAGAGGACAAGCTCAGGGCAGCAGAGCACGGTACAAAGGCGGAGAACTGGCAGCTGCTCTGGCAGAGTGAGAGGAAGCCCGAGGTGTTCTGTGATGACCCCACCAGTGCCCTCATAAAGGCAGGGTGGATCAAGCACGGTGCAAGCAGGGGTCAGTGGATTTACGGACCCCAGATGACCCATGTGATGCGCACCTTCGAGCGCATCGTGCTCGAGGAGCTGCTAAAGCCCCTTGGCTACCGGGAGATGATATTCCCCAAGCTCGTGCCATGGGAGGTGTGGATGCGCTCTGGACACGCGAAGGGCGTGTATCCCGAGATATACTACGTGTGCCCGCCCAAATCCAGAGACCCAGAGTACTGGGAGGAAGTGATGGACCACTACCGCGTCACACTCGAGGTGCCGCTCGACCTCATCGCAGAGCGCATCGACAGGCCCATTGGTGGGATGTGCTATGCCCAGTGTCCGCCGTTCTGGGTGTTCCTGCAGGGCGAGACCATAGCAGACCGCTCGTTGCCCATCAGGGTGTTTGATCGCTCTGGCACCTCGCACCGATACGAGAGCGGGGGCATTCATGGCATCGAACGGGTGGACGAGTTCCACAGGATAGAGATAGTGTGGGTGGACTATCCCGATGGAGTGGTCAGGGAGGCAGAGCGGCTGCAGGAAAGATACCATCACATCTTCGAGGACATCCTCGAGCTGGAGTGGAGAAGGGCATGGGTGACGCCGTGGTTCATGGCTCAGGAGGGGCTCACAGGGCTTGCCGGTGATGCGAGGGTGGGCACCACAGACTACGAGGCATACCTGCCCTACCGGGGACGAGATGGAGAGTGGCTCGAGTTCCAGAACGTGAGCGTGAACGGCGAGAAGTACCCCAAGGGCTTTTCGGTGAAGTCCCAGAAGGGAGAGCCCCTATGGAGCGGATGCTCTGGCGTGGGGCTCGAGCGCTGGGCGAGTGCGTTCTTTGCCCAGAAGGGCATAGACCCCTCGGGATGGCCAGAGCCCTTCCTGAAGTGGGTGGGGGACATCCCAGAGGGGTTTGAGTTCCTGTAGGTGGTACAATGGTGCTCGTCAAGGACGCCAGAAGGACTGCCACCACCATCGTGGTGCGCTCGGACAGCAAGTCGAGAATCAGTGCCACCAAGGACCCCTACCTCGCCCTGATGCTCAGGCTCTTCAGGTCAGAGCGCACGGCAGCCAAGGCAAGGCAGTTCCTCTCCCTCGTGGAGGAGAGGCAAAAGGTCGGACGTCCCTTAAGAAGCGAGGAGTGGGAGGAGGTAATGGAGGAGCTCGAGCTCTCCCGCTCCTCGTTCTACTCCATGAGGAACAAGCTGCTCGGTGCGGGCATGCTCTCGGTGAGTGGTGGGGAGTACCGCATATCTGGCGTGTTCAGCAAGGACCTGTACGACATGGCGAGGTGGTGGTGGACAGCTGTGTGCGGATATGATGCAGAATCATTGTGAAGGGTCGGGAAACACAACATATAAAAAGAGGAAACACAACATATAAAAAGAGATAAGAGATATATGTTATTAGGGAGGAGGGGGCTTGAATGGGTTCCCGTTTGGACATCTTGGAGGAACTAAAGGAGAGTATCGTCACTTACGATGCTCGAAAGGCTGTCGAGAGTGCCCAAAGGGCACTCCAAAACGGAGTTGACCCGAAGGTCGCCATAAGTGAGGGCCTGAGCGCTGGGATGAAGGTCGTGGGTGATATGTACGAGCAAGGGGAGATGTACCTCCCAGAGGTACTGGCAGCCTCTGACGCAATGTATGCCGCGCTGGATGTTCTGCTGCCCCATCTAAAAACCGAGGGCCTGAGCACAAAAGAGACCAAGAGAGTCGTGATTGGCACAGTGGAGGGGGACGTGCACACAATAGGTAAGAAGATCGTTGGTACAATGCTTAAGGTAGCTGGATATGATGTGACTGACCTTGGGGGAGACGTTCCTCTCGAGAAGTTCATAGAGACGGCTGAGAGCCAGCGGGCACACGTGATCGCCATGAGCACTCTGATGACCACCACCATGGAGAACATGAGGGACGTCATAAAAATGCTTGAGGAAAGGGGGTTGAGAGGCAAGTACAGGGTGGCAATTGGGGGTGCACCCATAACCGAAGAGTTCAAGGAGCAGATAGGTGCAGACATCTACGCGCCGTCAGCTGAAGAGGCTGTGAGGGTGTTTAACAGGGTGTTTGAGAGGGAGAGGGAGGTTGAGAGAGATGCGTGAGGAGATGACTCCACAGGAGCGCCTAATGTCCCTCTACCAGACTGGCCGAGCGGACAGACCCGGAATAGGCGCGTTCGCAATGGGCTTTGTTGCGAGGATGACGCATGGGCTCACAGTGGGAGAGATTTATGAGTACCCCATCAAGCTCGCGAAGGCATACCTACCAGTTCAGCAGCTGTTTGGGTTTGACACGGGGCCCCTGTTTGGTCACGCCTGCACGGGGGCAGCGGAGTTTGGTGGAGAGCTTACCTATCCGTCCCCAGGATCCAGGGGTCAGTCTCCATCCGTAAAGAGACACCCCGTCACCACCCCAGAGCAAGTGGATGCTCTTGAGGTGCCAGACCCGAGCAAGGCGGGGGAAGTTCCCAAGTTCGTGGAAGCGATGAAGTATGTGATGGAGAAATACCCTCCCGGCTACAAGAGCCCATCCATTGTCGTTGGCACCCCATTCACATGGGCGGGCAACATCATAGGCGTGGAGAGGATGCTCCTCTGGATGATAAAACAGCCAGAACTCGTCCACAAGGTGCTCGATAAGGTGGTGGAGTTCCTCGTTGAGGAGGTGAAGTACGTTCTCGACGAGGTTGGACCAGTGATGTTCTTTGATGGCGGTCCCACCGACTCCAACGACCTCATAAGCCCCAAGCAGTTCAACGAGTTTGCCCTGCCCTATGTGAAAAAGTTCAGAGAGGAGGCACTAAAGGCGGGTGCACCCGGATTCTTGTGTCATCCGTGTGGAAACCAGACAAAGAACGTGGACATGTGGACAGAGGTTCCCGGGACATTTGGAATAAATTTTGACTACAGGACTCCACTGGAGACGTGTGTGGAGAAGTTTGGCGATCTCTGCATGGTGGTTGGCAATATAGAGCCCTCGAAGTTCCTGACAATGGACTATGATTGGGTATACAACAAAACAATGGAGTGCATGCGCATAGCGGCGATGAGGTGCTCCCATGGGTACACCGTGGGACCAGGCTGTGAGCTGCCCGTAGACACGCCCCCAGTTAACCTGTACGCAATGGTAAGGGCGACGAAGGACTTTGCACAGACAAAAGAGTGGCGGGACTTCGCACGAGCGTAGGTGGGCCATCCCCCACCTCAATGAACTGCCCTTCGCTCACCCAAGGAGCTTCTCCGACCGTGCATTCACAGCGTCGGGGAGCTCCAGTACGAACAGCACGGAACTCCCTTATAGAAGGGGACTTCCCATCCGCTTTAGTTAAAAAGAAAGCTTTATATATCTCATCTCCTCACTCTTCCACCCCGAAGCGGGGTAGGGTAGCCAGGAGATCCCGACGGGCTCATAACCCGTAGATCGATGGTTCGAATCCATCCCCCGCTATTCGTGCTGGTTTTCCAATGCCGCCATCGCCCCCCTCAGCGATAGTCTTCCAGTGTACAGGGCAGAGCCCACCACGGCAGCAGCCGCCCCCGCCTTGTTGAGCTGCATTAGGTCATCGAGCGTGGACACCCCTCCAGAGGCGACCACGGGGATGGACACCGTCCCTGCCAGCCTCCGCACTGGCTCGGTGCTCACACCCCTCAGCAGCCCCTCTGTGTCTATGTTGGTGAACAGAATGCTTCCTGCCCCAGCACGCTGTGCCCACAGGCCAGCCTCCTCGACCCTCGTCTCGGTGCACCTCGTCCACCCATGAGTGCACACCTTTCCGCCTCTGGCATCGAGGGCCACCATCACGCTATCACCTCCCCATTCGTGCACGAGGGCATCGAGGAACTGGGGGCTCTCAAATGCAGCAGTGCCCACTATCACCCTTGCAGCTCCAAGCTCGAGCAGCTCGCTGGCATGCTCGATGGTGCGCACCCCACCTCCCACCTGCACATCCACATCGCACTCCTCGATGATACTGGCGATGATGGAGGTGTTGGCACTCGAGCCCCACAGCGCCCCGTCGAGGTCTATCACGTGCAGCACACGAGCCCCCTGCTCCACCCATGAGAGTGCAACGTGCAGCGGGTCTGGTAGGGAGACTATCTCGTTTTGGGGATTTCCCTGCACCAGCTGGACGCACCTTCCATTTTTAAGGTCAACGGCAGGAATCACGAAATCCTCGAAGACCACTGCCATGGCAGTGCAAAAATACCACAATATATATAAGCCATCCCCCTGAACTTACCCATATGTCATTTTCCTCCCCCTTCCTTGCGAGGCTTGCCCGTGCGTCCAGGCGATGGCTTGAGGGTACAGTGCTCCGTGCATACGAAAGGATGCTCACCCGAGAGGTCTCCTCCGGGCTCATACCCAACCACATAGCCATAATAATGGACGGAAACCGAAGGTATGCGAGGATGATGCGAAAGCCCTCCCACGAGGGACACAGGAAGGGTGCAAGAACGACGGAGAACATACTCGACTGGTGCTGGGAGCTGGGCATAAAGAACGTGAGCATATATGCCTTTTCCACCGAGAACTTCAGACGGGACAAAGAGGAGCAGAGCTGCCTGTTCGAGCTCATGGAGGAGGAGTTTCACAAGCTGCTGAACGACGAGCGCACCCATGAGAGGAAGCTGAGGGTGTCGGTGGTGGGCGAGAGCTCCCTGATACCAGAGAGCCTGAGGAGGGTGGTCAAGAAGGTGGAGGAGGTTACCCGTGAGTACACAAACTTCAGGCTCAACGTGGCGATAGCGTATGGGGGCAGGTGGGAGATTCTGAGTGCGGTGAGAAAGCTGGCAGAGAAGGTGAGGGAGGGCAGGCTCGAGCCAGAGGATGTGGACGAGGAGGCGATATCCGCTCACATGCACACCGAGAGCGGTATGGTGATACCGGACGTGGACCTAATAATACGCACGGGTGGCGAGCTCAGGACGTCCAACTTTCTGCCATGGCAGGCAAACGGCAGCGAGTGTGCAGCCTACTTCTGCACCCCCTACTGGCCAGAGTTCACCAAGGTGGAGTTTCTGCGAGCAATTCGCACGTACCAGCAGAGAGAGAGCGAGCGCAAAAAGCACATCCTGCTTCGGCTCATGAGCCTCGTCAAGGAGTGCGGGCTCATCGAGATGCAGGATGCCCTCCACGTCTACAAGAGGCTCACTGAGGGAACTCTCCGGAGCAAAAGGCACACAACCGAGGGCGTGGGCACGGGAAGATGAGCCCTTCCATCTCCAGCCTCAAAACCGCCTGTTTACCTTCATTCCAGCATATTGGGGAAATCCGATTACACCTGTGAAAACATTGAGTGTCTCTTTAAGGTCTTCATCATCTTGGACTACATTGTACTGTCCTCTGAACCATTACCCTAAATCTCCACTGAAATTATATATCTTGTGGTTTAGTGGAAAAAGAAAAAGGAGGTGAGAAGGGCGAGAGCGAATTCCCACACCTATATGTAGGTGTGTCCCCTTCGCCCATAACTATGGATGATGTGTACACCGTGCCCTACAGGGCGATACATGCTGTGGTGAGCGAGGAGGGGGACAGGGTGGAGCTTGTGGAGTTTCCCCAGTGCTCTGGTGGTGCCTTCTGGGCACTGCACCACTACTCCCAGCGCTCCAATGTGATTTCCTCAAAGGTGTACGGCGACAGCGTGCGCTATCTCCTTGAAGTAGGGGAGTGTGATGAGCCGCTCGAGGGCTCGTACAGGGCAGCTGGAATAGAGCGGGTGGAGCTCAAGGAGCACGAGGTGGAAATCACGTATGTAGGGCTCGGCGGTGGGGGAATCGGAGCCACGGTGTGCAGGGCGCTCGCAGATGGTGTGAGGCGGTACCAGCTCTCCCCATCTGGGGGGAGCAGGCTTGCGCGGGGCACCATCGTGCTCCCCGCAAGACGCAGGGTGCTCATAGGTGTGGACGACACCGACACCAAAGAGAAGGGCGCCACTTGGACGCTGGTGCACAACATCGCAAAGCACGTCTGTTCAAAAGAGGTGGCATACCTCTCCCACACAATCGTCCAGCTGTTTCCAGTGCCAGAAAAGACACAGAACTGCACCGCCACGGTGGTGGAGCTGGGGTGCACAGAGGACGCAATACAACACGCCATATCCAGCTTCGAGCGGCTACTGATGCGCCACTCCCTCTCGGAAGAGGTGGGCATGGCGGTGTGGGTGGGGTTCGGGTGTGATTTCCTGAGGAAGTACTCAGAGAGAGCACGCTCCCACAGGGTTAGCTGGGATGAGGCTCTGCAGACCGCCCACGAGCACGGAGTGCTTGCGCCCATCGAGGGACGAGGACTCATAGGGGCGCTTGCGGCACTGCCCTGCTTTGCAGATGAGAAGGCGTGCATACCCCTGATAGGAAAATTTTAATATTGTGAAGGGAGTAGATGTGGGCACCCGCCTTAACTCAGCCTGGTTAGAGTGCGCGGCTGTAGTTCGAGCATGTGCCAGCGCACATCCGCGCAGATACCGCGATGTCCCCGGTTCGAATCCGGGAGGCGGGACTTCTTCCTCACAAGAGGAAAAGCTTTTTTGTGTTGGCAGAGATAAGTTACGTTTCACTTGGGTGGGCTGCAGGATGGACGCTGAGGACACAGAGAGGCTCGATGTGGTGGAGCTGCTGCTCACTGCCGAGTGTTACAACGCCCATACGGCACTCGATGCCCACGACCTTCCAAGTCTCATAAGAAGGCACTACTGGGATGCAAAGGCAAGGGGAGTTCCACGGCCCATCACGGTGTGTGAGAAAGATGTGAGGGCGATATACGGCACACCCAATGTCAAGGAGGTGTGCGCCAAGCTGCCCTTCATAGAGTACATGGAGTTCGGTGGACAGCTGAGCCTCACGGTGATGGAGCTTGCCCTCAGATGGTTCATAAAGAGTGGCGGGCTGAAGAGAATCGAGAGGAACCCCTCAATCGCCTATCACTGCGAGCGCATGCGGGTTAATGGCACGGGAAACATCTCATATGCCAGGGCGCGGCAGGCGGTGCCTCCCCTGCACTCCGAGAGAGTGTGGATAGATGCCCTCGTGGAGGACGTGAGGGAGGAGTGCGGGGAGGAGGCAGAGGAGATGCTCAAGCTGTGCACCATCTCAGCCCCAGATGAGATTCCCATCAGCCTTGAGGAGCTCGTGCTCACACCTCAGCAGCACGAGGTGATCTCCAAGATGACTGCAGCCCTCAAAAACAGAGAGTACCTGCTCGATATCGGGCTGTACGACGTGGGCAAGATGCTGTTCGTGGGTCCCCCTGGTACTGGCAAGACGTCCACCGCAAGGGCACTGTCCAAGCACCTCGCCCTGCCCTTCCTCGAGGTCAGGCTCTCGATGGTGACCAACCAGTACCTCGGAGAGACCTCGAAGAACATCGACAGGCTGTTCGAGCTCGCAAAGAGACTTGCCCCATGCATCCTGTTCATCGACGAGTTCGACTTTGTGGCAAAGACGAGAACGTCTGATGAGCATGCCGCCATCAAGCGTGCGGTGAACACGCTGCTCAAGGCAATAGACGAGATATCGCTCGTGAGACACGGGGTGCTGCTCATCGGAGCCACCAACCACCCCCAGCTCCTGGACGTGGCGGCATGGAGGAGATTCGACGAGGTGGTGATGTTCTCGCTTCCAGACGAGGAGATGAGAAGGCAGATACTCGAGAGGATAGCGAGCAGAATGAGGGGCAGCTTCGAGATGGGCGAGGTGGCGAGGCTCACGGAGGGCTTTTCTGGCTCAGACCTTAGGCTTGTGGTGAGGGAGGCGGTGCTCTCCAACCTCAGAGAGGGCAGAAGGGAGCTGACACAGCAGAGCCTGCTCTCCGCGATTCAGGAGTTCTCGAGAAGGGAGGGTGTCAAGACGGGCGTGCTGGAGGAGGTGGACATTGCATAGAAATGTCGTCCGCTCTGCCACATACCTGTACGCACTGAGATGGTACATAGCGCTCAATGCGGGTATATTCCTGCTCTCGTTTCTGCTGGGCGTGTGCACGGGGGTGCTTGAGCCCGAGGTGGCACATGAGGTGTTTGGTGGGGCAGAGGGATCCATTCAGCAAAGGGTGGACATGCTCCTCCACGTGCTCTCGGTGCTCGGGGTGCCAGAGTGGCTGTACTTTCTGGGCTTCATCGTGCTGATATTCCTGAACAATACAACCCTCTCGCTCGTGGCAATGCTGATGGCACTGCTTCCCCCGTTCTTCATCACGCCCCTCGGCTTTGTGGCACTCAATGGATACATCGTGGGAATAGTGGTGTTCTTTTCCAGCAGCCCCTTCATGGCGGCAGTGGGCATACTGCCCCATGGAATCATAGAGATACCCATGATTCTGTTTGCCACCTCGATGGGCACGCGCCTTGGCTGGCTCACCATAAAATGGATTATGGGAAGGGGAAAAAGTCCAAAGGACGAGCTTTTGCGCTCGATTGAGACGTTTTTGTACCTCATCGCGCCCATGCTGTTGTTGGCTGCCCTCGTGGAGGTGATAATCACGGGCTCGCTGCTCTACGTGCTCAACCAATGACTACAGGGGCTGGGGGAAGTACCACTCACCCCTCGTTTCCTCTTCTATCTCACCCCTGAGGTTCATGCGCACGAGCCTTCTTGCCTCCTCTGGAGGATAGTTGCCCAGAAGCCACATGAGCTTCACGAGGGCGACCTCGGGGAGCATGTCCTCACCCTCTATCACGCCCGCCCTCAGCATGTCCCTGCCATTGTCATACACGCGGTCGCACACCCTTCCAAACAGGCACTGCGAGGTGATCACCACCAGCACACCCTCCTCGGTAGCCCTCTGTATGGAGGGTATCCAGTGGCTGCCCACGTGGCCAAGCCCCGTGCCCTCTATCACGATGCCCCTGTATCCCCTGTCCACATAGAAGTCCAGAAGCTCTGAAGGGGCGCCGGGGGTGTACTTGATGAGCGCACACCTCTCCTCCAGCCTCTCGTGAAGCTCGAGCTTCGCCTCGCCCCGCCTTCGATGCGAAGAGAGCACCTTTAGCTCCAGCTCTGGATAGCTCACGCTGGCAATCGGAAACGCATTGATTGACCTGAAGGCGTCCCTTCGGGAGGTGTGCATCTTTCTGACCTTGCATCCCCTATGCACGAGGCAGTGGTCGTCGCTGGTGGTGCCATGCATCACCACGCTCACCTCTGCAATGTCGCTCACCGCAACCCGCGTGGCACACAGGGCGTTCATGGCGCTGTCCGAGCTTGGCCTGTCCGCACTGCGCTGGGCGCCCACGAGCACCACGGGCACAGGGGTGCACAGCATGAAAGAGAGGGCTGCAGCGGTGTATGCCATGGTGTCCGTACCATGGGCAATCAGCACCCCATCTGCCCCACCGTCTATCTCCTCATACACCGCGCTGGCGAGCTTTACCCAGTGGGAGGGTTGCATGTTCTCGCTCAGGATGCTGAACACCACACGGGCGTTGAAGTTGGCGAGCTCTCCCATCTCTGGTATCGCCTCCACGATGTCCTGAGCATCGAACTTGGGGCTCACCGCTCCCGTCCTGTAGTCCACCTTGCTTGCGATGGTGCCCCCTGTGGAGAGAATGGACACCTCGGGAAGGCCCTCCCTCCTCACAAGCACCCTCCTCTCCTCAGATGCCGGGTGCCTTTTCTCCAGAAGCTCGACGCGCTCTGGTCTGATGCCTATGTTGTATCCGTTGTCCAGCTTGAGCACCACGTACTCAGAGGTGCTGGGCATGAGTATGCCCTCGTACACCACTCCCCTGCAAACCGCCTTTACTCTGTCGCCCTCCTCCATGGTCTCTCCCAACGAGGGCAAGGATAAAAAGCTATTCGTGCCACCACGAAAGGGTTATATATTGTGGTTTTGTATTGACCCCACAAAATCAACCATTGGGTGGTGTTGCTCTGGCAAGGTCTATTGTGGAGATCATACGGGGAGACCTCGAGTGTAATGACCTGGCTGAATGTGTGCTCGGGCTAAAGGGACTCGATTTGCAGACCTACAAGCTGCTCTGCAAGGAAGGGGACATGACTGTGGAGAGGCTGAGCGAGCGGCTTGGAAAGGAGAAGTCCACGGTGTACAGGGCACTGCAGAACCTGCTGAGCGCTGGGCTCGTGTCCAGAAGAAAGATGGTGATAGAGGGGGGCGGGTACTACTACATATACAGAGCACTCGACCCGCATGTGCTAAAGCAGAACCTGATAGCCAACATCAACCAGTGGTATCACAAGATGATGTCCTTTGTGAAGGATATCGATAAGGAGATACTGAAGTGATGTGCTTCGGTTGATGCTCATACCACTCCCGTGCTGCAGCGGCTACCTCTTGTGCGTCGTGCCTGTGTATGGTGTGGCTGTTAGCCAGCCGCCGTGTCGTGAACTACCCCTCGCTTACGCAAGGGGTCTTGCAAGCAGCGGGAGGATAAAAAAGCGAGGGTTTTCCCCCTCACGCATTGATTATGTGCTTTCCTATCAGCTTGATGGACTTCTCCTTGTTCGGTCCTATCGGAGAGCCAGCGATGATCTGGCTCACGCCTATCTCCTGAAGCTCCTTCACCCTCGCAAGGCAGTCCTCGGGGGTGCCGTACACCGAGAATGCGTTGAGCATGTCGTCGCTCACTGCCTCCATCAGCCCTCCAAAGTCGCCCTTGGCGATCATTTCAGCGATGGCGTCCGCCTCGCTCTTGGGGATGTTGTGCCTCGAGAGCACGGTCTCTGGAGAGCCTGCCACTATGAACGCCACCACTATCGTCGCCTCCTTCTTCGCCTTGTCTGCATTCTTGTCTATCGAGAACGAGGTGTACGCCCCCACATCGAACTCCTCGAGGCTCTTCCCTGCCTTGGAGAGCCCCTTCTCGACCTGCTTTATCGCAAACTCGAAGTCCTTGGGATGCGAGGCGTTGATGAGCACGCCGTCCGCCACCTCCCCTGCGAGCTCGAGCATCTTGGGTCCCTGGGCACCAAGGTATATGGGCACATTGCCGGGCTTGAATGCGAGCTTAGCACCATTGAACCTCACGAGCTCGCCCTGCTCGCCCTCGCTCACCACCTTCTTTCCTGCAAAGAACTCACGGAGCACCGAGACGGACTCCCTCATCATGGAGAGGGGCTTTGTCCACTCTATGCCCATCGCATCGAACGTCGCCTTGTCCCCAGGTCCGAGCCCCAGGACTGCCCTTCCACCCGAAAGCTCGTTGATGCTGCCTATGGACGATGCCGTAATGGCGAGGTTTCTCGTGTACGGGTTGGTCACGCCAGTTCCGATCTTTATCCTGTTGGTGCACATCGCGAGCACCGCCAGCGTGCTGTACACATCCCTGTTGTTGTAGTGGTCTGTGATCCACACATTGGAGAACCCGTTGTCCTCTGCCAGCTTCGTATAGTGGGCAAGCTTCAATACCGGCTCGTTGGGAACAAACTCTATTCCATACATGGCAACTTCCTCTCCAAGATTGATGAAAAAAGATGACACCCCTGACTTAAAAGCATTTGCTTGCAGCCCTCTGTGGGCATAAGCTTATAATACCGCAGGAAATGGGATAGTGCATGCTCGTGCTGGGAATAGAGGGCACTGCATGGAACCTGAGCGCTGCCGTGGTCTCCGATGAGGGTGAGGTGGCGGAGGTGAGCCACACCTACGTGCCCAAGGAGGGGGGAATCCACCCAAGGGAGGCTGCCCAGCACCACAGCGAGCACATGCCCCGCATCCTCGAGCAGCTGTGTGAGTGCATGGCACAGAAAGGGCTATCGCTTCGGGACGTGGATGGTGTGGCATTCTCACAGGGTCCGGGGCTCGGTCCTGCGCTGAGGACGGTGGCAACTGCCGCAAGAACGCTCTCGATGATGCTCGAGGTTCCGCTGGTGGGTGTGAACCACTGCCTCGCCCACATAGAGATCGGCAAGTGGGACACGGGGGCACACGATCCCATGGTGGTGTATGCGAGCGGTGCCAACACCCAGATTCTCGCCCTCAGTAAGGGAAGGTACAGGGTGTTTGGCGAGACGATAGACATAGGGCTTGGAAACGCCCTCGACAAGTTCGCAAGGGCGATTGGTATGTCGCATCCCGGGGGACCCAAGATAGAGCAGCTCGCACGAAAGGCAAACTCCTATGTCCCCCTCCCCTACACCGTCAAAGGAATGGACCTCGCCTTCTCAGGGCTCATCACCGCAGCCAAGAACGCTACCAGAGAGCACCCCATAGAGGACGTGTGCTTCTCACTTCAGGAGCACGCGTTCGCCATGCTGGTGGAGGTGAGCGAGCGGGCGATCGCCCACACGGGAAAGGAGGAGGTGCTGCTGGTGGGGGGCGTCGGGGCAAACGAGCGGCTCTCCGAGATGATGCGCATCATGTGCACCGAGCGGGGGATAGCATACCACAGGCCCAAAAAGCGCTATCTTGGGGATAACGGCACCATGATAGCCATTCTTGGCATGCGGATGCTGAAGCACGGCATCACCACTCCGATAGAGCGCTCAGAGGTGATTGCTGGATACAGGCCCGACATGGTGGAGGTGGTGTGGTGAGAAGATGGAGGCGAAAGTGTTATAAGATGAATGGTGGCTATTATAACAGGGGCAATTTTGAATCATCGCATCCATCCCCTCTGATGCTTCAGTTGCCCCACTCATTTTTTACACTTATAGATGGTTCAGGGTGCATGCGCGATGTTTGAGCAGGAGTACGAGCTGGACTACTTCAAGGCACAGGGGTTTGTGAGAAAGGTGTGCCCCAAGTGTGGCAAAGCCTTCTGGACGGTGGACGAGGACAGGCTCACGTGCGGGGATGCACCGTGCGACCCCTACTCGTTCATAGGCAGCCCTGTGCTCAAAAGAAGGCTCACCCTCTCAGAGATGAGAGAGCACTACCTCCACTTCTTCGAGGAGCGGGGGCACGAGCGAATCGGGCGGTATCCCGTGGTTGCGAGGTGGAGGGAGGACATATATCTCACGATAGCCTCAATAGCCGACTTTCAGCCGTTTGTGACCTCTGGGCTCGCACCACCACCAGCCAACCCCCTGACGATATCCCAGCCCTGCATACGGCTGGATGACCTCGACAGCGTGGGCAGGAGCGGAAGGCATCTCACGCTGTTCGAGATGATGGCACACCACGCCTTCAACACACCCGAGAGGGAGGTGTACTGGAAGGAGCGCACAGTGGAGCTGTGCGATGAGCTCCTGAGGGGGCTTGGGGTGAGGCATGAGGATGTGACGTACAAGGAGGAGCCATGGGCAGGTGGTGGCAACGCTGGCCCGTGCCTCGAGGTGCTCGTGGGCGGGCTGGAGCTTGCCACGCTGGTGTTCATGAGCCTCGAGAGGCACCCCGAGGGGGGCATCACCATCAAGGGGGAGCGCTACAGGAGGATGCCCAGCTACATCGTGGATACTGGGTACGGGCTCGAGAGGTTCGTGTGGGCATCGATGGGCACCCCCACGATATACGATGCGGTGTTCGGTGAGGTGCTAAGACACATATCCCGCATGAGTGGGCTTGAGGGGCTGATGAGGGAGAGTGAGGAGGTGCTCGCAAGGAGTGCCGTGCTCGCTGGGTGCATGGACGTTGGCAGTGGCACAAAGCTCAGAAGGCTTCGAGAGCAGGTGGCGAGCACAATCGGCATGGACACCGACCAGCTCGATGCGCTGCTCACACCCATAGAGACGATGTATGCGATAGCCGACCACACGAGATGCCTCACCTTCATGCTGGGCGATGGCATCGTGCCCTCCAACGTGAAGGCGGGATACCTCGCACGGCTGGTCATCCGACGCACGCTGAGGATGATGAGGAGGCTGGGCATCGATGTGCCCCTGTTCGACATCGTGAAGCTACACATAGACCACCTTCCCGAGTATCCAGAGCTTGCCGAAATGGAGGACTTCATACAGGAGGTGCTCTCCCTCGAGGAGGAGAGGTATGCCACCACCATCGACAAGGGCAAGCGGCTCATATCGAGGATGCTCTCCAAGAAGGGGGGCTCCACGCTGAGCACAGAGGAGCTCATCACGCTGTACGACTCCCATGGCATACCGCCAGAGATCACGCAGGAGGTGGCAAGCGCCCATGGGGTGGACGTGGAGCTTCCCGACAACTTCTACTCCCTCGTGGCACAGGCTCACTCCTCAGAGGTGATGGTGGAAAGGGAGGTGCCCCATGCAGACAGGCTGAAGAGGCTTCCCGCCACAGAGAAGGGATACTACGAGCATCCCGAGGCGCTCACGTTCGAGGCGAGGGTGGTGGACGTGTTCGACCACCTCGTGGTGCTGGACAGAACACAGTTCTACCCAGAAGGGGGCGGACAGCCCGCAGACCACGGAGTGCTGATGTGTGGCAATGCCCAGTACGATGTGGTGGACGTGCAGATGCACGAGGGAGTGATAGTGCACACCCTAAAGCAGAAGCCAGAACTCAAGGTCGGGGACGTGGTAATCGGCAGGGTGGATGCTGAGCGCAGGCGTGCCCTCATGAGGCATCACACCGCCACCCACATCGTCAACTGGGCAGCCAAAGAGGTGCTGGGCAGGCACGTGTGGCAGGCCGGGGCACAGAAGATGGAGGACAGGGCAAGGCTCGACCTCTCCCACTACAGACGCATCACCGACGAGGAGCTGAGGAAAATCGAATGCCTCGCCAACAGGATGGCGATGGAGGGTGTGCCAGTGGAGGTCGTGTGGATGAGCCGCACCGAAGCAGAAAAGAGGTACGGCTTCACACTGTATCAGGGAGGTGTGCCCCCTGGGGACACCATCCGCATCGTGAAGGTGGGCGAGGACGTTGAGGCGTGCGGCGGCACCCACTGCGAGCACACGGGCAACGTGGGCCCCATCAAGATTATACGCACCGAGCGCATACAGGACGGGGTGGAGAGGATAGAGTTTGCGGCTGGCATGGCTGCAGTATCCCAGATCCAGCAGAGGGACGTGCTGCTAAAGGAGGCGGCAGGTGTGTTCTCGGTACCCATCGGGCAGCTGCCAGACACCGCAAGGCGGTTCTTCAGAGAGTGGAAGGCTCTCAAGAAAGAGGTGGAGAGGCTGCGGGAGGAGATAGCCGTGCTCTCCTCTAAGCTCAGCTCGCAGAGCGTGCGTGAGGAGATGGGAGTGCCATACTACTCGAATCGCTCGGAGAGCGCAGAGCCCAAAGAGATTATAAAGCGGGTAAGTCAGATTGCCAACACGAGCTCTGCTCTCGCCTGCGAGGTGGCAGACGATGGCTTTGCAGTCGTGGCAGTGCCCGACGAGCTGATGGAGCGGCATAGCGTGTCTGCATCCAGTATAATCACCCGACTCACAGAGGATTTTGAGGGAGGGGGAGGGGGCAAGCCCAACCTCGCACAGGGGAGGGTCAAAAGAGTACCATCTAAGGAGGAGCTCGATGAAGCCATCAGGCGATACATAAAGGAGCTCAAAGATGGACAGTGAGCAGCTCGTATCGAGGATGCTGGAGCTCATAACAGAACAGGAGCTCGAGGAAAGAATCAGACAAAAGGTGGAGTCCCTCGGAGGGCTATGCGATAGGGACACCGCAGTGCTGCTCATTGCCCACGAGCTCGGGCTGGACGAGAATACCACGGCACTCTCAGAGCTCGACCAGCACTCCAAGAGCGTATCGTTCAGCGCTGCGGTGCTCTCGGTGCTCAGCGTGCGCACGTTCTCTCGGGACGATGGCTCCCCTGGAATGGTCGCCAACCTGCTGGTGGGCGATGAGAGCGGTACCGCAAGGGTGGTGCTCTGGGACGAGCTGGCAGAGCTGGTAAAGAGTGGAAAGGTGCAGGTGGGCATGAGCTACGTATTCAGCGGCAGTGTGCGGGAGGGGCGGGGCGGTCTGGAGGTGCACATAGGCAGATGGGGCAACATCACTCCTTTAAGCCGCCCCATCAACCCCCTGTTCGAGCCCGCGCCGCTCTCCTCGCTGCGCGCTGGCATGGAGGTGGACGTGCTGGCAAGGGTGGTCTCGCTCGCACCACCGCGGGCGTTTTCCAGAAAGGACGGCACCGAGGGTGTGATGAGGGAGGCGATGCTCGCCGATGAGAGCGGGTGCCTCAGGGCAGTGCTGTGGGGTCAGGCTGCGCATATGCAGCTGCATCGGGGTGATGTGCTCGAAATCAGAAGGGCACGCGTGAGGGAGGGTAGAGGGAGTCCAGAGCTGCACCTCGACGCCAGCACCCCCATAATGGTGAGCGACAAAACCGTTCAGTGGCAGCCCACCATCACACCCCTCTCCGAGCTCGAGGTGGGGGGGATGTGCTGTGTGCAGGGCGTGGTGAGCGGATTGGGGGATATGCGCACGTTCACACGAAAGGACGGCACCGAGGGAAGGATGGCGGAGGTGTATCTTTCGGAGGGAGAGGTACGCATGAGGCTGGTGCTCTGGGACGAGTGTGCCGAGATTGTGGAGAAGCTCGACTTTGGGGATGCCATAAGAGTGCTGTTCTGCCATGTGAGGGAGGGTCCAGAGCTGTCCACCACAAGGCTCTCAGTGGTCGAGTGCATATAGTAGTGGGCGGGAGCCCGTGGTCGCTGCATCCCCACTGCGAGTGCCCACACCCCTTCTCAGCCCCGCTGCCCAGCGAGCGATGGGTGTCCGCAGTTAGCCTGCTCCCTTCCGGGCCTCGGCCGGTGTCCACGGTTAAGATGCAGGAACATGTCCTCCGACAAGCCCCTGCATCAACGCCATCCCCGCTGGACGGAGCCTCATGGTTGAGGTTGTGAGCACCTCGACGGTGAGGGTGTGCATCTCCCACGGGATTCGTCCCCCGCATATCGACGATTTCGGGCGACAGGCAACGCCGAGCTGCCCGGACTATCCCGCCCACCATCCTCTACTTGGACCCTCATGAGATAAACTTTATCCCTGCACCTCCATAGTATCGTGCATGAGTATGGAGGAGCACGAGGGCTTCGTGATGGGAAGCCCCACAAGGGAGAGACTGATGTCGCTGCTGGCAGGACGCAAAAACCCGATGGAAGTCGCCACGCTCTCCAAGCTGAGCCACGTGGCAATGCCCGTGTGCGTGCGCACGCTTGAGGAGCTGATGGAAAGGGGGCTCGTGGCGCTGAGAGAGGATGGGTATGTGCTGACAGAGAAGGGGCTGGCGGTGTACGCAAGGCTGCGCTCTACCTGAACTGCTCTGCGATGTGGTGCCCTATTGCCCGGAGGCTCTCCATCAGGTTGGTATCGTTGTCAAACCCCTGTATGAGAGCATCGAGCCTCTCAGTCGGGGCGTCCACAAGCTCTGATGCGAGCTCGAGCATGTTGCCGAGCGCTCGCTGAAGCTCGTCCACTATCGTGATGGTCGCCGTCCTCGAGGTTCTGGAAAGAGGGT
This sequence comes from Methermicoccus shengliensis DSM 18856, assembly GCF_000711905.1. NCBI lineage: Archaea > Methanobacteriati > Methanobacteriota > Methanomicrobia > Methanosarcinales > Methermicoccaceae > Methermicoccus > Methermicoccus shengliensis. Next base: position 15,954 of record NZ_JONQ01000011.1, on the reverse strand, counting down.
TCAGGTCTATGGCGATCACCACCTTTCCCATGCTCACCAGCTTTTCACAGCGGTCACCATCCTCGAGCGGCACGAGCACCACGTCCGCAGCATATATACCCTTACTGGACACGCGCCCCCTCTCAGAGCTCAGATGTGGTATCATCGCATCCCGCTGAGTGAGCACCTCGCGAGCACCCAGTCTCATGAGATGGCTCGCTATCCTCTCTGCCCGCTGCTCTGTGTAATGGAACAGGTTCACCTCGAGAGGGATGGCGAGCAGCTCGGACAGGCGCACCAGAAGCTCGCCCGCGAGGGCTGCAGCGTTTCCGTTCACAGAGATTATGGGATGGCGGGCACGGATGAGGTGGGCACACGCCACCCTCTCTGCCTCGAGCGCTGCGTGCGTGGTACGCTCACCGATCAGGTAGTCGAATGCCTCACCCCTTCCATGGGCTATGAGCCCGTGCATACTCACAATGCCCTGCTCTATACCCTCCACCAGCTTCTCTCTGGCGATGAGGGATGCATACCTTGGATGGTCATGAGGTATCGTGCTCACGCATCTACAATCGCATCCCCATCTAATAAGCTTTCAGGGTGATGGCATAGAGAAGGGCGGTGAGCACCAGCACGAGGGACGCCACCAGCAGGGCACCCGCAAGCGAGATGTGCTCGATGAGCAGCCCGCCCCCGGCAGAGCCTGCAAAGTATCCGACGCTCCAGCACAGGTTGCCAAGCCCCATCACCATCCCCCTGTGGGAAGAGGGGACGAGCTGCCCAAGGGCTGCGATGGTGGGCGTGAACACCACCCCCAGTACCGTGCCCGTGAGCACCAGAGCCACCATCTTGGCAGTGAGGGTGGGCAGCAGCACTATCAGGGGGGCGAGCACGGCCCCTCCCAGCAGCCCCACGACCGCTATCAGCACCCCCGCCCTGTCGAACGCTGCCCCCACTGGAAGCTGTATGAGGGTGTACAGTGCCATCATCACCACAAACATCCCCCCAACGACGTGCACGCTCGCCCCAAACGCATACAGGTAGCTCGGCGCATGCGCCTCCACCATCCCCACCACGAGGGTGAGCGCAAGCACCCCAGAGAGCAGCACGAGAACTGGCACCTCGTGGGCAAGCTTTAGAGGCGTGGATGCGGCTGCCGCCCTTGGCACTCCGCCCGGAAGGCCCGTGCTCATCACCAGAGCAACCGCTCCCAGCACCGCAAGCAGCATGAAGGGCAGGTGGGGTGAGCCAAGGGCACCCAGACCCGGACCCACGATGGTTCCTCCCCCTGCAGCCGCCGAGATATAGCCCATCGTGCGTCCAGCCCTCCGCTGAGCCATCACATCGAGCACCAGCGCCAGCCCTCCTGTCCACACAGAGATGCCTCCCGCACCCTGCAGCGCCCTGAACAGAAAGAGCATCCATAGGCTGGAGGTGGTAGCAAACCCAAGGGAGGCGAGCGAGAAGCACGCCAGCCCCAGCATCACCACGATGCGCCTGTCCACGTGGTCGCACACCCATGAGATGGGAAAAAACAGCACAATGGCTGCAAGGGCATACATGGAGAACAGCAGCCCGAGCACGGAAGGAGAGATGTGGGGGGCAAGAAGCGGAAGCGTGGGCACTGCAGCACCATAGCCCATGGCCTCCACGAATACGGAAGTGCACACAATGAAGAGCACCCGCCCCACGCAACATCCCTCTCTGTTCTTTCCTGCAATTACTGCTTTACTCTTCTCTATTGCATCCTTCCTTATCTCCTTCTCGTACTTCTGCCTCCATTCCTCGAAAAGAATTTCTGCTTTTTTTGTTGATGCACTTTCAAGCTCTCTATCCCTCCACTCCTCGAATATCTGTCTCGCTCTCTGCTCTATCTTGCCCTTAAGCTCAGCATACTTCCAGAGTAGAATTATAAAGGCGAGGAAAAGCAGACCGAGAATGATTATTACGTACTCCATCCCCTCACCCCATAATCCTCCACAAACCCGTTTTATTGGTTTTAGCCATCTCTTCGAGCTGCAGGTAGTGTGCTTCTTTTACAGATGCAAACACCTCTAATCCCATTGCCCCTGCAAGGCTACTCGAGCTTTAGACTACCATCCTCTATGAGCACTTTGAGCTCCTCAAGGGATAGCCTTCCGCTCTGCTTGAGCTTCTGCTTTGCCTCCTCGAGCTTCTTCCTCTCCTTGCTGTCCCTCTTCTTCAGCTGAATCTCCTCGAGCCTATCGAGGAACACAGATATCTCCTTTCTCAAAAGCCTCACCGAGCGCCTTGTGGCATTCACCTTCTCCCTCAATGGGGCAATCTCCTCGTACTTCTCCTTCAGGCGTCGGTGGTAGAGGTCTGCCTCCTTCCTCATGGCTCTCGCCCTCTCATACAGCTCCACCATCGCCTCGTGGTGCTCCTGAGAGGTGTCTGAGAGCTGCCTGATATGCTCGTTTAGCTCCCTGATGCGAGGGGAGCATGCCTTGCACTGCTCATACGTCTTGGAGACCTCCTGATGGAGCGCCTCCGCGCGTCTTGCTGCCTCGATTCTCTGGGCAAGTTCCTTCAGCCGCTCATACACGTTGATCTCGTGGGCAAGAGGAATGTCGGCGTTGAGAAATACGTCCAACTCCCTAAGGTAGTCCTGCGAGAGCGAGCCCAGCCTGCCCTTGGAGCGGGCGTTGTACTCATCCCGCTTCGCTTTGAGGTCCTTGATTTTAGCCACGAGCTCGTCACATTCCCGCCTCAGGGCGTCCCTCTCCTGCTTGAGCTGGGCTATTCTCTCGTTTATCTCATTTCTCTTCTGCTTCTGTTCATTTGCCTTCTCGAACAGCTCCCGAACCTTCGCATTCAGCTCGTCCCGCCTTGCCCTGAGCTCATCGAGCCCAGAGCGATGAAGGTCAATCTGGGAGAAGCAATCCCTGAGCTCCCGCTCCATGGCACCGATCTGCTGGCGAAGCCTGTTTATGCGTGCCTTCAGCTCGCCCTCGCTCATCGCCGCTGCCTCTGCCTTGAGTGCCTCGAGGTCTATGCCTTCATCAAGCACCTGTATAGTCTCCTCCTCACTCATACTTCGACGCCCTCCCTCCTTGCCTCCTGCTGCCAGTATATCAGTGCGCCCTCGTGGCTCTTGAGTCTGTTGGACGCCCACGAGAGGTGTCCTCGAGCCCTTTCGAGCTCATCCTCGAGGTGAGCAAACCCCTCGCTCTTGGAGTCCGCCATGCTCAGCAGCTGATTGTATGAGTCGACCACCTCTGAGAGCCTGGAAAATATGGTGTCAAATGTCCTGTGCACATGCTCGCTCAAGGGCTCGTGAGATGCGAGCACATCCCTGACACGCTCGTATGTGGGTATGATGGCACTGGACAGCTCCAGACCCTCTTTGGGCTCTATCACGTGGGTCTCTATGTAGCTTTCGAACTCGTCCAGCTCCGACAGGGGCTGCCTAAGCTCCTCCGCCAGCTCTGGAGCTTCCTCCCGCACGTGCTCTATCAGCTGACCCCTTATGACGGATATCTGATGGCACAACTGCTTGGGCTTCTCATTGAGCACCGAGATGAGCGTTCTCTCCCTCTCTATCTCCCGCCTGTGCTGTCTGATGCTCTCCTCGAGCTGCTCTATCCGCTCCATGGTGCTCTCTATGTCCTGCTGCAGCTCGGTGATGAACCGTCTGTGCTTTTCCACGACCCTCTTCAACAGCACCTCATCCGCAAATACCACGTTGGGCACGCCCTTGATGGCATCCTCTGGTATGTCCTCCTCAGAATGTTGCTCGGATGCCGCTTCCGATGCACTGTCCTCCTCTACAGCCATGCCATCCTCCTCGCTCATCCAGCCAAAAGGCAGACATCCATACCATACCACAATGGAATAAGAAGCTTGTGGTATGTGCCCATATAATGTGCCCATATATATTTAATGGTGCACCTCCCACTATGCTGTGATGACCACCTTCCACGAGCTTGCCATCGTGTGTGAGCGCATCGAGAGTATATCCAGCTCGCTCGCCATCACACAGGAGGTGGCGACCTTCCTGAGAGCCCTCGAGGAAAGTGAGCTTGCAGTGTGCCCCCTCCTGCTCATGGGCACGGTGTTTGCAGAGTGGAGAGGGCTGGAGCTCGGTGTGGGAAAAAGCCTGCTGTACGCTGCCCTCTCCTCGGCGTCTGGCTGGTCTGCACGCCAGCTGGACGAGTTGCTGCGGGAGATGGGGGATGTGGGAAGAATGGCAGAAGAGGCTCTCAGAAGAAGGGCCCAGCGCACCCTGCTCTCTGCCTTTGGCGACGATGGTGGTCTGAGCGTGCTGGAGGTTTATGATATACTGGAGAGGATCGCGAGGGCAGAGGGCAGGGGCTCGCAGGGGCAGAAGGTGCAGCATCTGGAGTACCTGTTCTCCTCGTGTTCCCCGCTGGAGGCGAGGTATCTTGCAAGGCTCGTGATGGGGGAGATGCGCATTGGCGTGGGCGAGGGCATAGTGCGAGATGCAATAGCGCAGGCGTTTGGGGTGAGCAGCGAGGAGGTGGAAAGGGCATACATGTTCACTGGGGACCTCGGCGAGGTGGCGGTGCTCGCCATGAGGAAGGGCAGCGAGGGGCTGAGAGAGGTGAGAATCAGGCTGTTTCGGCCCATAAGGGTTATGCTCGCCCAGATAGCACCCGGTATATCGGCAGCCCTCGAGGAGATGGGCGAGGCTGCGGTGGAGTGGAAGTACGATGGTGCGAGGGTGCAGGTGCACATACAGGGCAGCGAGATACGTATATTCTCCAGAAGGCTGGAGGAGGTGACCCACCCCTTACGGGACGTGGCGGAGGCACTTTTGGGCTGCATAGATGCCAGAGAGGCGGTGCTCGATGGTGAGGCGGTGGCGTACGACCCCTCTGGAAGGCCAAGGGCGTTTCAGTACGTGCTGCGAAGGTTCAGACGCAAGTACGGGATAGAGAAGAAGAGGAAGGAGATTCCCATTCACCTGTTCCTGTTCGACTGCCTGCACGTGGATGGCAAGCCGCTCATCGACGAGTCCCTGCGAGAAAGAAGACGCACGCTCGAGCAGATTGTGAGGGAGAGCGGGGTTGTGAGCGTGGCAAAGCAGGTGATCACCTCTGACGAGGAGGAGGCAAGCGCGGTGTATCACGAGGCGCTGGATGCTGGACACGAGGGCATCATACTCAAGAAGCTTTCCTCCCCATACATTCCGGGCAGAAGGGGAAAGCACTGGCTAAAGGTGAAGCCCCTGATGGAGACGCTCGACCTCGTAGTGGTGGGAGCGGACTGGGGAGAGGGCAAGCGTGCCCACTTTCTGTCCTCGTACTATCTGGCGTGCATCGAGGACGACACAGGAAGGCTGCTCGAAGTGGGTAAGGTGGCAACTGGCACCACAGAGGAACAGCTCGCCGAGATCACCGAGATGCTAAAGCCCCTGATAATCTCACAGGAGGGCACGTATGTGAGGCTCGAGCCTGTGAAGGTGTTTGAGGTGGCGTACGAGGAGATACAGAGGAGTCCCAACTACCCCTCTGGCTATGCGCTGCGGTTTCCGAGGTTCGTGAGGGTGAGGGAGGATAAGAGTCCGGCGGAGGCGGACACACTCTCGCGCATCGAAGAGCTCTATGCCCGCTTTCAGTAGGAGTGTGCGCTGTGCCTTTTGCTTTACTGCAATAGTGCACATCCCGAAAGGATGCCGACATCCAGCTTCCCCATGCAGCGAACACACAGGAGTGAGGACACAGGACGACCTCTCCACAGCCGTGAGGCTGGACAGCCCATAAGGGCTGGTGTAAAGTAGCCCCCGAATCCGGGAGGATAGGGGGTGGTTCACCCTTTACATCACGCCAGCCAATCACAGCACGAGATGCTCTTTCTCCTCTGGCATATCCCCGATTGCTCATGCAGAGCCCCCCAAAGAGGGGCTACTCTGGAGGCCAGTTCTTCTCCATCCACTTTGGAATGCGTCCAGAGTCCTGCGGTCCCACCACCACCTTTAGACGCGTGACGTCCTCGAGCTCTCCCTGAAGCCTTGCCGCAAGCCCGGGAATCACGAGCACGCCGTGCTCCGTCTTCTCCTTGACATCGAAGTGCTCTTTTTCGAGGGTATCCTTAATCTTCTCGGCGGTCAGCTGTCCTCCAGCCACCGCAGCCTCCACACCAATCCCCTCGGTGTCCACCACCACCACATAGCAGTCTATCTTGTTGGATGCGAGGTCGCTCTCCACCGTGTAGTACGTGAGGGCAAAGTTGGTGGTGACGAACACGGGAGAGGAGGCGTCGGGCTTTCCGATTTCCTTTATGCCGGGCTCCACCTGCACGGGCCTTCTGGGGTCGGTGTATATGGTGTCCCTTATGTGGAGCACGGGCAGCAGCGCGCTCGGAAGGGTGCTGTGCAGCAGCAGGACATCGGCATACTTCACTATCTGCATGCTGGCAATCACGGTCTCCCAGTACGAGGCTGTGAGCTCGTCCTCGTACATCAGCCACGCAGTTGCTGGCACGCCCATCAGCGGATACGCCACCTCCTTCTGTCCCTCGAGTATGGCAGCCCTTCGAAGCTTTAGGAAGTTCTCGAACGTCTCTCTCAAGCCCTTTCCGCTCGGATACGTTCCCGGGTCGAGCACGAGGTCCTCTATCCCAGCGCTCGCGAACGTTGTCGCCATGGACTTGAGAAGGTCGAGGTCTCCGAAGGCAGAGAGTACCACGGGCACCTGGTGCTCCTTGGCGAGCCTCATCACGTGCTGCCAGTTGTCCGCTGTGGCTGCATACAGGAGCGGCCTTCTGGACGAGCACACCCTGAGCCCTGCCTCGAGCACCGCTGGGTCGAAGGAGCACAGCACGATGGGCCTGTCCGTGATGGAGCACACCCTCTCCACGGCGCGTGCGAACCTCTCTGGGTCACCAGAGGTCGAGCGTATCGCTATGCCGTCGGGCGTGAGAAAGCTGCCCACGTAGAACTTCTTGAAGCCCTGTATCTCGTTCACCCTCTCGGCAATCTCCTCGTCCCCCATGGTGTCCCACACGTCGTAGAACAGCCCGGTGGGGTTGAAAAACGTGAGCTGGTGGCGGTAGAGCACATCGTCTCCCCCTATCTTGATGGCTTTCTCTCCGGTGCCGATGACCACCTCACGCACCTCTGGGGCGAGCAGCTGCCTGAGCTCCTCATACTTCTTCCTATACTGCTCATCGAGCAGCGGAGGGCAGTCCTCCAGCCTTGCGCTCCTGTCTATCATCCTCGCCGCAAACGCCATGCACGTGGCCTCTCCGCACTCCCCACAGTTGGTCTGGGGAAGGTGCTTGTACACCTCGAGGGGACTGTTCACCTTCATCTACACCACCACCCTAGTAATCCAGTCCTTGATGTCCACATCGTTCTCCGTGATGGTGCCATGGAGCATCTGGGTTATGTCCTTGAGCACCTGCACGCTCGCTGGATGCATCATCATGAACAAATCGCATCCCGCAAGGGCGAGCGTGAGCCCCGTGACGATTTCCCATATCGGACCCCTGTACTCCCTCGGTCCCCAGTCCGAGTCCTCAGAGATTGGCGAGGACACCATCCACGCCTCCCTCGCACCCCATGCGTTGGTGGTGCCCGAGGAGATGGGGAAGCTGAGCTCGCTGTCGCCTATGAGCCCTGCGATGCGGATGCGCTCCATGTTGGTGTATGCATAGTCCAGACCATAGCCCAGCGCAGCGGTCGTTGGGTCAATCACAATTCTATCCCTCTCGAGCCCGCACTGCTTCATGAGCTTTCTGTTGAGCTCCTTCTGGGCGTTAATCTCGAGCTGTGTCCATGCGAGCACCACGTGGTCGTACTTTTTGGCTGCCTCTGCTATGCGGGCATAATCGAGGTTGAGTGATGCGGATGCCAGAAGGCACCTCTCGCCCTCTGCCGCTGCTGCGGCAGCCTCCAGCACCTCAGGGTCCTTCTCTGGGTTTCCAGACCCTCCTATCACGATTGGCACCTTGACTGCCTGCAGCACGTCCTCCACGGTCTTTGCTGCCTCCCTGGGTGGGGTGTCCTTGATGCCGGGGTCTGTGCTGATGAGGTGGATGGTCACCATGTCGGCATTGAACTCCCTCACCACCTTCTTTGCCCACTCGGCGGGGTCCTCCATCACGTCCTCGTAGTTCACCTTCACCGCCTTTGCCATGCCGATGGGCATGTCGAACACGTCCATGGTGATATAGTTCCCGTGGGGCATCTCTGCGTCGAAGTAGTAGGGAAGCGCCTGCTCTCCCCCAAGTGTGATGGTGTGGCTGCGGGTGCCCCCATCTGAGCTGGTGGCTCCAAGCGTCACCTCCTCTATTCTATGCTTCCACTCCGAGATGCCGCCAACAGAGAACCTCTCATCTGCGAGCCTCGTGGGCAGCTCTAACTGTGGGGGCTGGGGCTGCATCGCACGCTGCACAGGATAGCCCAGCAGCTGGGAGATGTTCAGAAGGTGCATCGCAATCTGGGCAAACTCGTGCCCGAGAGACTGCAAGAATGCGGGGTCAAGCCCACCATGTGCCATGTCCAGCTCTATCTCCACATCTCCCTCGATGTGCACATCTTCGAGCCCCTCGATGTTGAGCTTCCTCAGTATCCTGTTCAGCTCCTCAAGATCGATTTCCCGCTTCATTCTATCACCCTATGTGGCCTTTGTGGCGAGCAGCCTTTTCGCTATCTCTCTCACCTGCTCGAGCGCTGCCGAGCCGTTCTCCATGCTGCCCACTGGCTCATCGAGCAGGTCAAGCATGGCAATGTGCTCATCATAGGGCACAGAGCCCACCACCTCGAGCGAGAGCTCTCTCGCCACCTTCTCCAGCTCTGTCCTGCTCTCGTCCCTCACCTTGTTGAGCACCAGATACAGCTTCTTCACGTTCAGGTTGAGTGAGGATGCCAGCTCCCTTATGCGCTCTGCCGTCCTGATGCCCCTTCTCGATGCATCGGTGATTACGAGCAGCACGTCTATGTTCCTGATGAGCCTCCTGCTCAGATGCTCCAGCCCCGCTGCGGTGTCTATCACCACAACGTCGTAGTTGCGCATCACCTTGTCCATGATGCCCCGCAGCAGGTTGTTCACGTAGCAGTAGCATCCAGGACCATCTGGCCTTCCCATCACGAGCAGGTCATACCCCTTGAACTCCTCGATGACCTCGTATATCTTTGCCTGAAACATGCTCTCCTTGTTGATATCAGGAGGCAGGTCGTTCACGCTCTCCAGCATGAGCTCGCGCATATCGCCCACCGTCCTCTCCACGCGGACGCCCAGCACGTCTGCGAGGTTGGCATCTGGGTCGGCATCCACGGCGAGCACCACCCCCACCTCAGACTCAACGAGATGCCGAATGAGCATCGCCGCAATCGCGGTCTTTCCAGTCCCACCCTTTCCAGTTATCGCTATCGTATACGTCATGCATCTCCCACGGGTGTGTTTTCGTTATACTTTTCCATTATTAATCGTAGTAAATGAGGTGGTGCTAAACCACTCTCAAAGAATAAAACCCTTGCGGTGATTCTATAAATCTGTCGCTGAGAGCCATCAATCTCCATCATCCTACTGTCATCTGATGGAAAAGGGATAGCGGTGGCAGTGGTGCTCGCTGCGGCCCTCCCGCGTAATCTGCCAAGGGGGTCTCGCCCGAGCTGCTGCTGGATGCTGCCATGGTAATCTGAGGTTCCATCGTATCCAGCATCTACGAGATAAGCATAGCAGGGTGGGGGGATGCAGCCCTCACCGTCTGATGTAGTCCACCATGCTCAGGAACATAGTCTTGCCATCCTCTGAGCCCAGCACAGAGGAGCATGCCCGCTCTGGATGGGGCATGAGTCCGAGCACGTTCTTCTTCTCGCTGAGCACCCCTGCTATCGCCTCTGTCGAGCCGTTGGGATTGCTCACCCTGCCATGCTCGTCCACGTATCTCAGTGCCACCTGCCCCCTCGAGTTGAGCCTCTCAAGCGTTGCCTCGTCTGCATAGTACCGTCCCTCCTTGTGGGCTATCGGAAGGCGGATGATGTCCCCCTGCCTGAAGGCGAGCGTGAACGGGCTGTCCACCGCCTCCACCCTCAGGTGGCACCACGTGCACAGGAACTTCGGGTACTCATTCTTCAAAAGTGCCCCATCGAGCACGCCCGCCTCGGTGAGTATCTGAAAGCCATTGCATATCCCCAGCACCGGCATACCGTCGTCCACCATCTGCCGCACCCGCTCCATGATGGACTCTCTGGCAGCGATGGCCCCAGCCCGAAGATAGTCCCCGTATGAGAACCCCCCGGGAATCACCAGCCCATCGCACTCGTCCAAGAGATGGGCATCCTTATACCATATGAGCTCCGTGTCCACGCCCACGCTGTTCTCGAGCACGTGCGCAACGTCGAGGTCGCAGTTCGTGCCCCCAAACCTGAGCACGCCCACCTTCATCTTTGCTCCCTCAGCTCGTATGTGTAGTCGTGGATGATGGGGTTGGCGAGCAGCTTGGTGCACATTCCCTCGACCTGCTGACGAGCGTCCTCCTCATCCTCTGCCTCCAGCGTCACATAGAACTCCTTGGCGCTGGAGACCTCCAGCACATCAAACCCCAGGTTCACAAGCGCCCTCTGGATTGCGCTTCCCTCGGGGTCCCTGACGCCCTTTTTGAGCCTTACCGTGATGTCTGCGATGTAGTGCATCACCTCCCAATGTACATGACAAACATAAGGCTTTTGGCTTGGAGCATGCATGGCATATTTGATGCGAATGACTTACCGCCGCTTGTACTCGGGACGGACCGGAATGTTGTAGAAGAGGAGTTCTGGAGGCTGCTTATGATGGATTTGAGGAGCGTGGATGCGACATTCATGTTCGTTTATGAGAAGACAGATTACAGACATTTTATCTCAGTTTTATCACGCCGTTTTTGATTTCAGCAGTAATAACATACTTCATCTCAGTCCACCGTTTTATCGCAATCCTGTCCTACCTCGTCCTTCTCGGAATGGTGGTAGGAGCCTTTACGTTCATAGTATTCTTGAAGCATTACATTACTTCGAGGCGTTATGCAGTATCTCCAATCGACAGGTATGCGGAATACTTTTATGTTCTTGGCAGAAAGGGGGGGCACTCTCGTCACATTTCTTGCAACTGCCGCTACCCATCATAGTGCATTTGCCTTTCTCGCAAGTGTCGCAGTTTTCGCAACAGCTGGTGTAACTTACTGGATTGCTGCTTCTGCTTGGACAATGCTTGCTGGAGTTTTCATGTACCTCGTAGGTCCAAGAATAGGTAAATCAAGACATATAACCTCGGCAGGTATGCTCAGCGATTTCTACAACAGTAAAGCATTGCGAGTCAGGGACGTATCCCATACCAGTGGGGATCTCTAACATTGATTCTTGTTTCTGCAATTTATCTTTTCCTCGGTGGGCTTAGAGCTGCATACTGAATGCTAAAGGAGTCCCAAAGGTACTTGAACTTGGATTTATCTCGTCTCTCACAATGCAGTATGGAAGTGCCGATGCGATAGCTGCAGCGGCGCAACATCTCCATCTCGAGAGAGGAAATTAAGATTGCGGAAGAGTACAGAAAAGTACTTCTGAAGCTCTTTGATATGCAAACTTGAGGGTGCTATCTCATGGCGACTACGAGGTATCGGTTAGGAGTAGATGTGGGAGGAACCTTCACCGACCTCGTTATAATAAACGAGCAAACAGGGAAGATCGACATCACGAAGGTGCTTTCGACACCTCGAAACCCTGCCACAGGGGTGGAGAAGGGAATCAGAAAAATTGTCGAGAAAATTGGGATCCAAACTAATTCGATTTCGTACTTTGCTCATGGAACCACTGTAGCCACTAATGCAGTTCTCGAACACAAAGGTGCAAAAACCGCCCTTATAACTACAAAGGGCTTTCGTGATGTGCTTGAAATAGGAAGACAAAGACGACCGAGCTTATATCGGTTTGATGTAGATCGTGCGAAACCTCTTGTTCCCAGAAACTTAAGAAAGGAAGTTACGGAACGGATACTTTTTGATGGAATAATCCATGAACCTTTGGACGAGGGTGAAGTGAGGAAAATAGTGAAGGAACTTAAAGAAGAGGGAGTTGAGTCCATAGCTGTTTCCCTTCTGTTCTCGTATTGTAATCCCACCCACGAGAGAAAAATTAAGGAAATTATCACTGAAGTTTTTCCGGAGGTATATATATCTCTTTCATCGGAAATATTGCCAGAGTACAGGGAATACGAACGGACTTCCACTACGGTGTTGAATGCATATGTAATGCCTGTAATGGATCGTTATCTGGGAGATCTCACCGATAGGATGCGGAGGCTGGGTGTCTCTGCTGATCTCTTGGTGATGCAGTCTACGGGTGGAACCATGACCTCAGAAGTGGCACGAAAGATGAGTGTGCATACCCTACTCTCTGGCCCAGCTGCAGGTGTCATAGGGGCGACCTATATCGCGGATTTGGTAGGATATAAAAATCTCATCACAGTAGATATGGGCGGAACGAGTTGTGATGTTTCGCTTGTAGACAAAGGGGAGCCTAAAAGAACCACAGATGGTAAAATAGGAGGATATCCACTCAAGATCCCCATAATAGATATTAACACGATAGGAGCAGGGGGAGGAAGCATAGCTTGGATTGACCCAGGTGGAGCGCTTCGTGTCGGCCCGGAAAGTGCTGGTGCTGACCCGGGACCAGCTTGCTATGGCCTAGGTGGGGAAAAACCGACGGTCACAGATGCCAACGCAGTCCTGGGCTACATAAACCCTCGTTACTTCTTGGGCGGTGAAATGTCATTGGATGTCAAAGCCTCGGAAAAAGTCATATCAAAACACATTGCAGAAAAGCTAGGCTTGGACATTACGGAAGCGGCAAACGGCATAGTAGAGGTTGCAAATGCCAATATGGTTCGAGCGATTAGAGTTGTCTCCGTAGAACGAGGATATGATCCGAGAGACTTTGTCATGGTTCCGTTTGGTGGAGCGGGGCCATTACACGCCTCTAAACTAGCTGAGGAACTCAATATCCCTAGAATCTTGGTACCCTCGGCTCCTGGCGTCCTCTCTGCAATGGGGCTACTCACCGCGGATGTTCGACATGACTATGTACAGACATATCACGTGAAGACCTGTGATGCAGAACCAGAATCAATTGCTGAGCTCTTTGCAAGCTTGGAAGAGAGAGGCATCGAGACACTTGTGGAAGAGGGTTTTCCTGTCGAGAAGAGTATAGTTATGCGTTATTTGGATATGAGATACTTAGGACAGAGTTATGAAATCACAGTGCCAATGACTGGCGGTTTTACCCACGATAGTTTAAAGGAAGCCGAACAAACCTTTCACAGAGAACATGAGCGGATATACGGGCATAGTGCACCAGACGAGCCAACCGAGCTTGTAAATCTACGGGTAGTGGTATTAGGTCGAAATGAAAAATTCAAACTGCCTGAGTTGCCAGCGGCCCAAGATCCGGTAGAAAAAGCTATGAAGGAGGTAAGGAGAGCATTCTTTAGCGAAGAAGGGGGATATGTAGAATGTCCTGTCTACGATCGTGGGAGACTACAACCTGGACATGAATTCTACGGCCCGGCAGTTGTAGAGCAAATGGAATCCACACTCGTCATAAATCCGGATCAAAGAGTGTGGGTAGATCACTATGGTAATATCCACATCGAGGTGGGGGTGTAGGGTTTGAGCGTCGACCCAATCACTTTGGAAGTTGTGAGGAATGCATTGGCCTCGGTTGCAGAGGAGATGGGAGCGACGCTGAGACGCACGGCCTACTCTCCGAATATCAAGGAACGAGAAGATTGTAGCTGTGCCATTTTCGATGGTAGTGGACGGATGGTTGCTCAAGCAGAACACATACCAGTACATCTGGGATCCATGCCGGCTTCCGTTAGAGCAGCGTTAGATCGTTTTCCACCAGAAAAGCTGGAAGAAGGAGACATAATAATAGTAAATGATCCGTTTTTCGGTGGTACACACCTGCCAGATATAACTCTCATCTCTCCAGTCTTTTATGACGGTGAGCTTGTGGGGATGACAGCCAGCCGAGCACACCATGCAGACGTGGGGGGAAAGGCTCCCGGAAGCATGCCCGGAGACTCAAGAGATATTTTCCAAGAGGGAATTAGGATTCCTCCGATAAAGTTGTTTGAGGGGGATGAACAGGTCGATTCAGTCATGGAATTAATATTATCAAATGTCAGAACTCCGGAGGAGAGGAAGGGAGATCTTAGAGCGCAGGTTGCAGCGAATAAGCTCGGTACGCGGCGTATTCATGAACTAATCGGAAAGTACGGTCTGAGCATGTACCTTGAATGCCTCGAAGAGGTCATGAATTATAGCGAACGCAGGATGAGGGTCGAGATAGGGCGAATACCCGATGGAACCTATGGTTATACGGACTACATGGATGATGACGGGTCTACGGATGAGCCTGTGAAAATCTCGGTTGAAATTACCGTCGATGGGAGTGATATGATAGTCGACTTTTCTGGAAGTGACAAACAGAGAAGGGGCAACATAAATGCAGTGTTCGCAGTCACTCTCTCTTGTGTTTACTTCGTGTTACGCTGTGTTACGGATCCTACCATACCACCAAATGATGGATGCTACCGTCCGCTGAGAGTAATTGCCCCTAAGGGCACGGTTGTAAATGCGGAAGCTCCTGCAGCAGTTTCAGCTGGCAACGTTGAGACTTCACAGCGCATAGTAGATGTATTGCTTGGTGCTTTGGCAAAAGCCGTGCCCGAAAGAGTGACCGCCGGGTCTCAGGGAACTATGAACAACATCTCGATAGGGGGAAGAGATCATAGAAGTGGAAAAATTTATACATACTATGAGACGATTGGTGGTGGTCAGGGCGCAGGACCGAATAAAGACGGGATAGATGGTATCCACACTGGCATGACGAATACTATGAATACCCCCATTGAAGCTCTAGAGATTGCGTACCCTTTTTTGGTCAAGTGTTATACCTTAATGACAGATACAGGCGGAGCAGGGAAATACAGAGGAGGACTAGGAATTAAAAAAGATATACAGCTTCTCGCAGAGGAAGCAGAACTCTCAATACAGTCAGAGAGACGTAAACATGCTCCATGGGGGCTTTACAGAGGAATGAATGGTGCAAAAGGGAAGAGCCTTCTCATCATGAACGGGAAAGTGATAGAGCTCCCCTCAAAGATATCGAGGACAATTAAATGTGGTAACATCATCTCTATTCAGACGCCGGGTGGAGGCGGATATGGGCACCCTCTTGAGAGGGATCCAGAACTGGTTCTGAGGGATGTGTTGGAGGAGAAAGTTTCACTTGAAATGGCGAGGGAACTTTATGGCGTCATTATTAAATTAGATGAGAAGATAGTTGATCTTGAAGGAACTCGGAGGTTGAGAGAGAAAAAAAGATTAGAATCAAATCAATTTAAAAATGAACTTATTTAATTCAGATTTTTTCAATTATTTTTCAAGATACATAGTTTCAAGCTTGAAATAAATGGATTTCATGTGAATTTAAGAAAAGAAACCTGCGATTGCAGTTTTTTACGAATAACAATCCATCATGGTTGAGAAAATACAGCTTTACAGTAAAATGCACACATATTCTGGCAGTTGAAAAGTATCATTCATCTGATTTTTGCTTTAACAATTTTATGGTCTTCTCTATCTCACCACTCAGATAATTTCTGAATTTTGCATCTCCAAACTTTAGTGAACTACCCCTACTGTCGGAAGGGGCTTCCTGCTTCCGCGACCAGACTCGATCCCCATCCACCCAGAGCGCAGGTCCCCTTCGGCGAGACCGTTTCCGCAGACCACGTCTGGAAGGACGCGGAGGTCTCGGTCTCCACACTCATCCCCTCCGTGAACGAAGGGGACTTCCCGCCGAAAGAGTTAAAGGTGAATGACCTCCTCCCCACGCTTACGCATGGGGCTTCCAAACAGCTTAACGAAGCTGGCACGTGAGTGGATTAATGGGCTACTTAGCAGTAGCCCTTAATGCGCTGTATGCCAGCTGGACGACAGCTG
>NZ_JONQ01000006.1 GCF_000711905.1 Methermicoccus shengliensis DSM 18856 | reverse complement strand
CAACATCAAGGGCACGGTTGCTCCAGGGGAGAATGTGACATGGCAGCTCACGGTGTCTGTGCCCAATGGACAGACCACCACACTCTCTTGGAATACTACCCCTTATCCTCACATCCTTCTGCGCATATTCAACGGTACCACGGAGCTTCAGCCCGGCGTTAACTTTTCCGAGGGCACTCACCACCTCCAGGTCATCGCCACCTATCAGCTACCTCCTGCTCTCGTCACCTATACCATAGAGGAGGGAGGCTCTAAGGAAATCATTCAGTTCATGGACCACACCTCCTCCCCGGCCGAGGGCAACTGGACGGTGCTCAGCGGTGGCAAGACCATCCCCTCGCCCACTCTGCTGTTCCGCTACGATGTGACGAGCACCCACAAGAGTTACACGGTGGGCTCCAAGAACATCACCATCGAGGGCAGCAAGCGCCTCGATGAGGTCGCCTATCCATTCACCACGTATCAGCTTTACCTTCAGAATGATACCGTTAATGCCGCCTTCTATGGCGCAAGCGGGTTTGCGGGAGAAAACGTGTCGTTCTGGCTTGCACCTGCCGGCCTCGATGATGTGAGGGACATCGATAGGGGTCTTAGAAACGGAAATACCACGCCACTGCGGCAGCTGCTGAATGGTGCCGAGAGGTTGAACGCCACTCTCGATTCGGGTGGAGATGCCAGCGCCAGCTTCTCCTCAGTCTCGGCGGGTTCGTACGTATTGTTCGTCACAAACCGGCTTGTAGATCCCCTTACGGACCCCTTCATTCAGATATACTCCCTCACTCCAGTTGAGGTGTTGAAATACGATGCGACCGTGAGCGCACAATCCACGATAGGGTTGGGTGCATATGAGCTCCCAGTGACAATTTCTATAGGCGACTCTGCCACACAAGGTGCCCAGTACAGGTATGGTGCGCTGCTCATCAAGGACTCGGCGTATCGCTATATCGTTGACCTAAGCTCGGATACCTCGGCTGCAAACACCAATGTGGATGTGAATGGTGAGAGGGTCATTGCGGGCTGGGACCTGATAGACATTAACGCTGCCAATGCCCAGAATGTGCTCAGAAACACCACTGGTCCAAACAATGGCAGCGTCTCGATCAATGACTTGACCACGAGCACCAGCAGCACGGTGTATCTGGATACGAGCACGTTGGGTCCGGGCACCTACAGGCTGATCAGTGCCGTCTATGAAAAAGGCAAAGGTATTGTGGCGCTTAACGTGAGCAACGTCACAATCATCGCCGAGGGTGCACCCAATGTGCACGTGAGGGTGGAGTCCAACACCACCACACTCTTCAACGGCACCATCACCGTCCCACCGAACTGCACCGTGGTGGACACCTCGGGTGTTCCCCACTTCATAGA
>NZ_JONQ01000005.1 GCF_000711905.1 Methermicoccus shengliensis DSM 18856 | reverse complement strand
TATACCTCCCCATGGGACTCTGTTGACCAGTACAGCCTCACCGGTGGGGAGTACGTGCTGTTTGCCACCGGCCAGTACTATCCGTTCTATCCGCTTCACATCCTTGCCCCTCCATACGTGCCCTCAGGTAAGCCCTTCCAAGTCACTGTGACCTATTACAACGACACCCTTGGTGAGTGGGACTTACTTGAGGAGGCAACAGTGCTCGTGAACGACACTCCTGTTGGTACCACAGGTTTTGGAGGTCTCACCCTTACGCTTTCTGACGGTACATATGCTCTCAGGGCAGAGAAGGCGGGATACATCAGAAGTGAGAAGGTGAACGTCACGGTGGGTGGAACTCACATTCCACCTGGTGAGCAGCCAGACCTCACGGTGTTCTTGATGCTCCCACCACATGTTCCGCCTGGAGAGCAGATGAAGGTGTTTGGAGTTGTATGTAATGAGCGCAACGGCACTGCCGACACCTCCACACTCAAGATCCTTGCCAATGGCACGTCAATTAATGAAACCACGTTGCCCGTACTTGGCCCCTACGGTGTTTATCCCTTCGACTTTAACTGGACTCCTCTCTCAGAGGGGCCGCTCAACATCACCGCAATAGCGGACTACTACGATGTGGTGAACGAGAGCAACGAGAGTAACAACACCGCCACGCAGTACGTGATGGTGGGTGGAGCACCTCCCAATGGTGTCGAGGTATTCGTCAGGGTAGAGTCCAACACCACCACACTCTTTGCTGACGTGGTATTTGTGAATGACAGCCTCATCACCATGACTGATGGCTCTCTGCTCTATCTCGACCACCCCACCGCCCTGGGCGCACTGGCTGAAGCCTCCCGATTGGCGGGCTTCACATTCAACGTGACCAACACCACATCGGGTCCGTACATCACCGACATCAACGGCGACTCGTGGGTGCAGTACAGGGTGAACTTCACCTCTCCCAACATGAGTGCGGACCAGTATACCCTCACCGGTGGTGAGTACGTGCTGTTTGCCACCGGCCAGTATTGGCCGTTCTATCCGCTCCACATAATTGCGCCCCCGTACGTGCCCTCTGGAGTGTCCTTCAATGTCACCGTCATCTACTACAACGACACCCTTGGCAACTGGACGCCCATTGCCGGTGCCACAGTGCTCGTGGATGGCGCTCCAGCCGGCACCACAGATGCACACGGCAACCTCTCGCTCTCACTCGCCGATGGGATGCACGACCTCAGGGCAGAGAAGACGGGCTACATCAGAAGCGAGAAGGTGAAGGTGAACGTGGGTGTGGGTGAGAAGAAGCCCCCTGTGAACATCACGTGGAGCACCACCATTAATGCCACAAACGAACTGGAGGGCATGATGGTGGGAATGGCACCCGATGCCACAGATGGATATGACCCTCAGTATGATGC
>NZ_JONQ01000004.1 GCF_000711905.1 Methermicoccus shengliensis DSM 18856 | reverse complement strand
GGGCCGGAAAACCCCCAGGGTAACGGTTGCATTTGTGACGTTCGAACCGGGCTCAAGAACCGCATGGACCGCATGGCACACGCATCCAGCGGGACAGATTCTGATAGTGACAGCTGGGGTTGGGCTGGTTCAAGAATGGGGAAAGAAGGCGGAGAAGATCTATCCCGGAGATGTTGTTTGGATCCCTGCTGGTGTGAAACACTGGCATGGTGCCACTCCTGACGCAATAATGATGCACATAGCCATTCAGGAAGAGGTGGATGGAAAGACAGTGGAATGGTTGGAAAAAGTATCGGATGAAGAATACCCTGAAGAGATATGAGGAGGAGTTCAATATGAGGGCGCTGATCGTTTACTACTCCTGGTCTGGGAACGCCCGCAAGATAGCAAAGATAATTCATGAACTCGTTGGAGGAGACATCGTTGAGATTGAACCGGCAAACCCTACCCCTGAGTCATACAACGAAACGGTGGAGCAGGCAAAGAGAGATGAGGGCAGGCTACAAACCGCCATTAAAAACAATTGCACCACCTGTTGCAACCTTCCTCTCACAGCACGATTCTCGGGAAAGAAGATAGCCCCGTTTATCAACCATGGTGGTGGAGGAAAGCAGCGAACAGTGGAGGATATAAAAAGAACGTGCACCAATTCAGAAATTTTGCCGGAGTTCATTGTTTATGGAGGTGGCAGTGAAGATCTTAAGGAAAAAGTTCGTAAATGGTTAATTGAGATTGGTGTAGTTGTATGAAAAGTGTAAATGAATTTTTGCAACCCAAACAGTCTAATTTTCGTTGACTCTTTGGTATTGTCTGTATTAATCTACATCATGCAAATAGAGAGGAAAGTTGAAAAACAACAATCAAAGTTGTTTTAGGAATGTTTTTCGAGGGCAAATTAAGGTTAATAATCTTCGACCTCAAGCCCATCAATCTTTTTGAAGTGCTCATCCCTCGTAACGAGCTTTAAATCGTATGTAATGGCGGTAGCAGCAATAACGACGTCTGGGAATTCTCCCATTCTCAGCTTGTCCTTATTTTCCAATGTAACCAAGCTGCTTAAACATCACACCTCCAACAAAGTTTTTGAAAAAATCCTGAAGCTAATCCAAGCAGAATCGGCTGTTCTATAATATGGCAGGGTTTGAAAATGAGTGTGATGGAAACCTGCCCTAATTTTGGGAGAGAAATAACTTTATAAATTTGTTACAGACAGTAATAGGGAGGTGCTCCACATGAAAGCACTAAAAATCATAGTCGAAAAGCACCCCGAGGGATATGTAGCTTACCCCTTAGGATTAAAGAGTATTGTAGTTGGAGAAGGAGACACTTATGAAGAGGCTTTAGAAAATGTCAAGTCAGCAATTAAATTCCACATAGAGACTTTCGGGAATGAAGTTTTGGATATAGAAGAGGTTGTTGAAACTTTTATTGCAGAAGTGGTAATCTGATGAAATTTCCAAAAGATGCTCCTAAACGTAAGGTCATAAAAGCATTAGAAGGCCTTGGTTTCAAAATTGTGAGGGTTGGAAACCATATATCGATGGTAAAGGAGAATCCAGATGGTACTAAGACTCCATTAACTATGCCCAACCATGAAAGGATAAAAGGCTCAACTTTAAGAGTTATCTGCCGCCAAGCTGGTATAAAAAGAGAGGAGTTTCTAAAGGCTTACGAGAAGGCTTAGAAAATATATTTAAATCAGAAATGCTAATTACTCAGTGATTTTTCAGAGGTGATCGAAATGAGTGTGAAGGAGGAAGTTCTGGATAAGCTCTCAACCTTCATAACCTCTGCCTTCGGACTTGTTGCTGCTTTAGCCTACTGTAAAGGCGATTTTCAAGGCAGTTTTCGGGACTGCCGAGAACATCCTCGCAATGCTCGCCTATGCTTTTGCTGTTACGGTAATTACGGTTGTTGCGACAATATGGATAAGCAGGGCTGCTGCGAAGGCTAATGATCGTCGAAATCAGTAAGAAATCTCAGAGTAAACGTTCTGCTGAAAATTCTTTGCATCCTGAGAGGGCTGAACACCAAAGAACCTCTTGTATTCCCGACTAAACTGTGAAAGACTGTTGTATCCCACCTGAGATGCTGCTGTGGTAACGTCAAGGCCTGAGAGTATAAGTTTTCTTGCCTCGCACAGGCGTAGTTTTTTCTGATATTGCAGAGGTGTCATCCCTGTTAGGGCTTTAAAATGCTGGTAAAAAGAGGAGGTACTCATCCTCCCAAGTTCTGCCAGTTCTTTCACGCGAATAGGCTTAGAAAAGTGTTTTTTGAGATACTCCACCGCCAGCGTAATCTGATAGCCATGACTTCCAGGCAAAGCAATCTGAATCAGCCTCGGCCCGACTTCACTCATAAGGAGGCGATATATCAGTTCTTTCTGTATGAGACGCGAAAGAACAGATAAGTGGTCGGGCTCATCCAGTAACTCTATCAATCTTCTGAAGGCGTCAAGGATTTGTGGTGTTACTCTGCCCAGAACCATTCCACGGGAAGTTTGGTCCATTTTTTGTGACACATCTAACTCTATGATCAGCTCTCTCAGAGTATCTAAATCTATTCCCCATGTTATGCCGAGATATGGTTTCTCTTGTGAAGCCTCAATAATCTGGGCGGTTACTGAGAGATCTACGGAAGTGAGAAGAAATTTTTCAGAATCATAAACATACACCTCCTTGCCCAGCAGAACTCGCTTAGCCCCCTGAACGACAAGGCAAATGCTGGGTGGCATCAGGTAGCTTGCGGGCTCTGTTGGATGATCTGAGCGGATCAATTTGAGACCCCGGATCAGATGCACCACGGGCTCTTTTTCTGTAAATCTGTAAATTCTTCCCTTGAGCTGACTTCTCAGTTCGTCCATCATATATCCACAATAAATAGATTTTCTTTCCATACAAATATTTTATGGGGTTGGAAAATTGTGCAAAAAATCTGTAAAATTTTTTTAATAAGTTTTTTATACAGATGGTACTAACGTAATTTCGTCAGAACTACACTAAGTATTTGGAGGTGTACAGTGTGATGAAATTTGAATATTACAATCCAACAAGGTTGATCTTCGGGGTTGGTTCTCTCGAAAGGTTGGGTGAAGTGGTCAGTCAGTACGGAAAGAAGGCATTGCTTGTCACCGGCAAAGGAAGTGTGAAGAGGAGAGGCGTTTTCGACAGAGCGGTGGAAAGTTTAAACAAAGCGGGAGTAACAGTTATTGAGTTCTCCGGGGTTGAGCCGAACCCAAGGCTTTCAACTGTCATCAGGGGAGCGGAAACTGCCAAAAGAGAAAATTGTGACGCGGTAGTAGCGCTTGGCGGCGGAAGTGTAATGGATGCATCGAAAGTCATCGCGGCAACGGTGCTTTACGAAGGGGATCCGAAGGATATGTTTGTGAGAGCTGGAAAGGTACAGAGACTACCAGAAAAAGCCCTTCCAATTATTACAGTCCCCACACTTGCGGCAACCGGCTCAGAAATGAACAACGGTGCTGTTATCACCATCGATGATGAAGAAGAACCGTTGAAAACATTCGTAATGGCTGAAGCTTTATATCCACGCGTCGCAGTGGTTGATCCTGAACTTACGGTGACCGTTCCAAAGAACCACACAGCCTACGGTGTTGCAGACATAATAACCCATGTTACAGAGAGCTACTTCAACGGCGTCGGAGGAACGCCAATTCAGGACAGGTTCGCAGAAGGGGTTGTCCTCACTGCAATCGAGTACGGTCCCCAAGCGGTAGAAAACGGACAAGATCTTGAAGCAAGAACACAGGTTCAGTGGGCTTCCATTGTAGCCCTCAATGGATGGGTAAATGTGGGAACGTATGCAGCATATCCTGTTCACCAGATAGAGCACGCCCTCTCTGCCCTTTACGATATACCTCACGGTGCGGGTTTGGCGGTGGTAAATCCAGCATGGATGCGCTTTGCTGCGAAACACAATCCCGATCGATTTGCTCGGTTTGCACAACGCATATTTGGAGTCTCTGCGAAGGGTAAAGACACGCTTGAAGTAGCCATGGAAGGTATCGACAGGTTTGAAGAATTCCTGAAATCCCATAGGATGTCCAACACACCTCTCTGAGCTTGAAATTGGAGAAATCACAGAAGACATGCTCTGGCACTGGGCTGAAAAGACTCTTGAGGTACTTTGTGACGAACAAGGAAGACTTCCGGGCATACCGCCATTGAGCAAGGAAGATATCGTGGAGATATTGAGAATGGCGATGTAATTTGGGGAGGTGTGAATTATGCAGATTCCAGAAGTTATATTGAACAACGGCGTTAAAATGCCAATACTCGGCTATGGTGTCTATCAAATCCCTCCAGAGCAAACAGAAGAGTGTGTTTATGAAGCCATCAAAGGTGGCTACCGCCTGATCGACACGGCATCAGCGTACATGAACGAAGAGGGTGTTGGAAGAGCAGTCAAAAGGGCGGTTGATGAAGGAATCGTGAAGAGGGAAGATCTCTTCATCACAACAAAGCTCTGGATACAGGATGCTGGTTACGAATCCGCCAAGAAAGCCTTTGAAAGATCATTGAGGAGACTACAGTTTGAGTACATCGATCTTTACCTGATCCATCAACCTTTTGGAGATGTACACTGTGCGTGGCGTGCCATGGAGGAACTTTACAAAGAAGGACTTGTGAGAGCCATAGGTGTGAGCAATTTCCATCCAGATCGTCTCATGGATTTGATCGTTCATCACGAAGTGGTCCCTGCGGTGAATCAAATCGAGATCCACCCGTTCTATCAGAGGCAGGAAGATATCAAATTCATGAGAAAGCACAACATCCAGCCTGAAGCCTGGGGTCCTTTTGCAGAAGGCAGGAACAACATCTTCGAGAACGAAGTCCTCAAATCCATCGCAGAAAAATACAACAAAACGGTTGCACAGGTGATTCTGAGGTGGCTCATTCAGAGAGGAATCGTCACGATTCCAAAGACTGTTCGAAAAGAGAGGATGATCGAAAACATCAGTGTGTTTGATTTCGAGTTGAACAAGGAAGATATGGAAAAGATCGCAGCACTGGACACAGGAAAGAGTTTGTTCTTGTCACACAGAGATCCTGAAACTGTGAAATGGCTTTGTTCATTACTATTCTAAGGAGGAATCCCCATGAAGATCGTCAGAAACGGCTCGAAAGGTGTTGCGAAGGGTACAGATGAGCTGTTCACAGGAAGTGCGTTCATCGAGCTCGT
>NZ_JONQ01000003.1 GCF_000711905.1 Methermicoccus shengliensis DSM 18856 | reverse complement strand
TTGTTGAAATAAGACCAAAGTGGGATTGAAAGCTAAAATGGCAACAGCTTTTGATATGTCTGCTGAAGAGTTGAAATAAGACCAAAGTGGGATTGAAAGAGCGACACATACGCGTCAGTGGCACCACGCTCACGGTTGGTTGAAATAAGACCAAAGTGGGATTGAAAGCGATGCTTGTTTAGATGGCTGCCTTGCAATAGAGCAGCTCAGTGGTTACAGTAGCTTGGTCGGGGAGAAGCCCACAATGGGTGATGATGGCAGAGACAGCTATAGATACTTGGAAAACTCCTCCTCATCCACCTTTGCGAGCCTTAAAATCCCCTTCAGCGTTCCTATCTTTAGCTCATCGTGCATGGGAACAACAGTCCCCACCTTTCCCTCCGGAGTCATCTTTGATAGCCTCACGTGGCTGCCAGCTCTTCCGCTGATTTCAAACCCCATTCTGTTGCAGAGGATTTTGACTACCTTATCCCCAGAGACCTTCCTAAGCCTTGGCACGGAGTGCCACCTCAAACGTTGTCAGGAGTGTCTTACTTCTCTCCTTCAGCGGAAACTCCTCCAAGTAAAGCTCGGTGGCCTCCTTGAGGTTGCTTACAGCCTCCTCAATGGTCTTGCCCTGGCTCACTGTGCCAACCTCTGGGCACTCTGCCACATACATGTCCTCCTCTTTGTGGAGTATCGCTGTGAGTACCTCCATCAGCGTTCACCTAATTATGGGTGAGTGTGGCATTACTTAAGTATTGTTCTATGCTCAGTGGTTGATAGCTGTCATCTGTTGATAGCCCACCGCATAGCTGTTTTGAGCATGATGACATCACGCTGTGATCAGAATCAGCAGATGATGTCATCAAAATCAGCACAAAATGGGCAAACCGATAGAGGGTGGGGCACTCAGCACAGAATCAGCAGGTCAGCACCGTTGATGGGATGCTGACTATTCAAGCGACCTTCATGGAGAGATATGCATGGTAGTACAGATACCGCGCTGCTTGTCCATAAAAATGGGAGGGGCTCACGCCCTCCTGTTCCAGTTCAATCCCACAATGGCAGCATCCAGAATGTTCACGACGCCATCTCCGTTGGCATCTCCTGCCATGTACACCACCACCGGAACAGTGGTTGAGCTGGTGGCACCATCATCATAGTTGAAATAAGACCAAAGTGGGATTGAAAGTAGTATAGCTGGAAGTGTGAGTGAGAGCGGTATAGTAAGTTGAAATAAGACCAAAGTGGGATTGAAAGCGAGCCAATCTGGGACTTCAAACACGTTTGGTTCGATGGTTGAAATCAGACCAATGTGGGATTGAAAGCGCGTGCTCATCTTTTGATGGATTGTGCAACAATTATTCCATCTTTGGAGCTCGTGACCTTGAACTTAACAACTTCACCGATTTTTTTATCCGTCATCACTGCAACACTTCTATTTCTCGCGACACAGAGTTTCTCCCCATGAAGTCTTCCCTCTGCAACTATTCTCGCCCTCGAAATGTCGCCTTTCCTGAATGGGCTCTCTATTCTCCGCCTTCTCTCCATTCCAAAATCCTCAGGCTTGAGTGCCAGCTTCACACCATACTCCTTCTCAAACTCGGCAAGCTTCTCATAGAACTCCTTGAATGACATTCTCTTGCGCACATTTCTTCCGAATTTATACGGGATGTACTTCTGAATGCCCAGAGGGGGATATCTCTTTCCAGCCCCAATTTCAAGGGCAAATTCAATAATCTTCGGAATCTCCTCATCGTTGTAGCCCGGAACCCATACCGGAGCTATCAACAGATCCATCCTGCTGTTTGCAATCATTTCAGCATTCTCTATAACTTTTTTCAGTGGGTAGCTGCCGTGCAGCTTTCTGGCAATTTCTTCATCGAGAGAGCTCAAAGATAGATTTACCCTCGTAACGTATTTTTCGAGCGCCGAAATCTTCTCCTCGTTCAGGAGTATACCATTCGTCTGCATCGAGATAACACTCACCTCTTTGAGTGCACTCAACTTCTTGACAAGCTCCTCCATGTACGGATACAGCAAAGGCTCTCCTTGTCCATCGAGGTGAATCTCAATGTAACCACCTTTAAACTTAGCAACCTTCTCAACCTCCTCGGCCATGTAATCTGGATCAACTATGTAATCTGTCTTCCTTGTCTTGCTCATTCTACCTTCATCAACGCTGCAGAATATGCAGTTCAGATTACAGCCCGTAATGCATCTAACCTGCAGCAAGTTTGTGCCCCTGTCTATTATGCCAAAGGCTGAATGGCCCAGGAGAGGTATTCCACTCTCCTTCGTAACAAAAACGAGCTCCCTGCCAGTGATTCGATTGAGTACTCTTTTACTGTCGGTGAAAGATATTATGTGCTCCCTCGAGTGTTTCCTCGAAAGCTTTTCGTAAATGTGCCTGGGAATCCTTATTTCTATCAGACCCCTCAGCACGAATATTTTCTCGTCGTCGTTCTCGAATTCCTCCAACATGCTGAAATTCCAATAATCAACCTTGCAAATAAGGATTGCGAGTAATTCAGAGCAGTTCTCCGGAAAACGATTTGTCCGTCCCTATGACCTCTCTTTTCATCGCTCTCTCGCTTTGAAGACGATAGATGACAACCATATCCTCTGCCTCCTCAATCAGTTTCTTCAAACCCGCTCTGACTCGTTCAAAATCCGCTTCGGTCAGTTCTCCCTCAAACACAGAATTTTGTATCCACGTGAGGTACATCCTCAAAAACTTCTTCACTCTGTTGACCCTATCAACACTAACATCGTACACCACTATGACATACATGCTACCACCAGATGACGAAGGGCCTGTATTTCGTGACTCCAAGGAAGTGCTTCACGAGCTTATAGCACTCTAACCTGATGAGCCGCTGATACGAAACATTTCTCATGAGCGACCTGTGTTTTATGGTGGTGTTCAGCTTCTCGTTATAAGCGGAGATGAATTTTCTTCTCCCGCTATCAGAAAGCAGCACCCCGTTCAATTCACCGGTGAAATCATCCTCATTAATAATTCTCTTATTCACGAGGTGAAATATCGTCCTATCCACCAGAAGGGGTTTGAATATTTCAGCAATATCCAGCGCTAAGCTGAATCTCCTCTCTGCAGGTTCATGCAAAAAGGAGATGGTTGGATTGAGCTGGGTGTTGTATATCTCAGAGAGGACAGTGGAATAGAGAAGTGAGTTGCCAAAGCTTATCATGGCGTTCACTTCATTCTCGGGAGGCATTCTCGTGCGTCTCTCAAATTTGAAATGCTTGAGGATGCCATCAAAATGCGAATAGTATTCAGTTCTTGCACTGGCCTCAACACCCATCACTTCGGGAATATTTCCCGCATCATATAACATGCCGAGAAATTCATCTGTGTTGAAATCGATATCATAATAGCTGAGGACCTTCTCCATATTTCGAACGGAACCCTCAACGAAGGCCTTTGCGATATACATTCTTTCTTTATCTTCGAGATGGTGTTGCACTTGCTTTACTGTCATATCTCCAGAGATTAAAGTCTCCCTTGGATAAAAACTGCCCGTGTAAAACCCATGTCTGTTGAAGAAGTGGACGGAGACACCTTCTTTCGCTAATAATGAGAGTGATTGAGAGGTTACAGTCAGCGAGCCGAATGAGTAGATGGCATAGATTGTATTGATGGGTATTGGCCTCTTCCCATCTTTATTCTCGAAATAAATTGTGTTTTCGTGTCTTTTCAAATGCCCATCTGAAAGGATGTAATAGTTTCTCTTCTTCATCTCCAGCACCTCATGAGAAGCAGAATTCGAAGTATGCACATCTTTTGCATATTTTGGAGCGCGTCGGGGGCGGCATATCTCCAGCTACAATTCGTTGTATATCCTCAAGAATGCGCTCCAGTTTTTCTTTTTCCTCTTCCCCCAGTTTGATCTCTATGTTTTCTCTGCTTTTTGGAAAAGACAGTATCCCCTTCGCTTTTATTCCGAATTTATGCATATAGTAAAGATAGTATAGAGTTTGATATACATGTGCTTCCATCAAACTCTTTGATTTCTTCACCTCCCGTATTTCGAGCACATCTCCCTTTCGAATGATGTCTATGGAAATTGGACCTATTTGAACGTCTTTCTCATCTCTTCTGAACGTTTCTTCATGTAACAGTTTCCCCAGATTCACAGCATCACTTTCCTGTTCCATAGTGATATTGTGACTAAAGAGCCAGAGTTTTGTTTTGCAGATGAAATAGTAATTCACCTGCGTGCCTCGTATGTACATCTCTGGAATCATAGGATAGAAAAACAGTTTTTTCCATGGCACTATAAATTTATTGTTGGGGGTATGTCGTCGATGCTGACCTTCGTGTGGATAACAGATGGAGGGGCATGGCTATCATGAAAAATACAGTAAGAGAGGTATTTCATGAAATAGATTACCCCATGAACTTCAAAGTTGCAAGGGAGAATGTGGCCTCCTCCCTGCTCACGCAAGGGCTTCCAAACAGCTTAACGAAGCTGGCACGTGAGTGGATTAATGGGGTGTGGCTTAACCACACCCCTTAATGCGCTGTATGCCAGCTGGACGACAGCTGTGCTGGCACGTGAGTGGATTAATGGGGTGTGGCTTAACCACACCCCTTAATGCGCTATTTTGCCGGCTTTTGTAAAAAGCCGACGTGAGTGGATTATGGGGGATGCCATGCCATCCCCCTTAATGCGCTGTTTTGCTGGCTTTTGTAAAAAGCCAAGCTGGACGGCAGCTGTGCTCTACAGCAGATGGTCCGCAAGGTTTCCCGAGAGCTTGCGCTCACAGTACACGCAGCGCACTACCACGGGATGTGTGCTCTCCACAACAAACTCCGATGCGATGGGCTCGCTGGTGTTGGAGATGCAGTTGGGGTTGGCGCATCTTAGCACCCCCACTGCCATCTTGGGCAGCACCACCTTGTGCTTTTCCACCACGGTGTAATCCCTGATGATGTTCACAGTCGCATCTGGGGCTATGAGAGCTATCTGGTCGAGCTCTGAGGGCGCAAGCTCTCTGTTCTCTATCTTCACGATGTCCTTTCTTCCAGGCCCCTTGCAGCTCTCCACGTTCATCACCATGCTGACCACCGCATCGGAGCCGCCCCCAATTCCCAGTATCTTCAGCACGTTGAGGGCTTGACCAGGAGGAATGTGGTCTATCACCGTACCGCTCTCGATTCTCTTCACCTTAAGCTCGTGCACGGCACCACTCACTCAATCACCCCCGTGAGCAAGCACAGCAGCGCCATCCTGACGGGCACCCCATAGGAGGACTGCTCGAAGTATCTGGCATGGGGAGTGCTGTCCACGTCAGGGGCTATCTCGTCCACCCTTGGCAGTGGGTGCATCACGATTGTGCGTGGGCTTGCATGCTGCAGCATGCTCGCTGTGAGCCGGTACGAACCTGCGACCCGCTGGTACTCCGTGGGGTCTGGAAACCTCTCCCTCTGTATCCTCGTGAGGTATATGGCGTCCACCTCCCCCATCACCTCCTGGAGGCTCTGGCTCTCGTGGACGTGCACCCCCATCTGCACGAGGTCAGTGATTATGTGGCCTGGCATGCGCAGCTGCGGAGGAGACACCATGAACATCTCTGCCTCATACAGTGCGAGCGCGTAAGCCAGCGAGTGCACTGTTCTGCCATACTTCAGGTCCCCCACGAGGGCAATCCTCACGCCCTCCAGCCCACACTCCTTCCTGAGTGTGTACAGGTCGAGCAGTGTCTGGGTGGGGTGGTGTCCTGCTCCATCGCCGGCATTGATGACGGGCACCCTCGAGTGCCGAGCCGCAAACCTCGCCGCCCCCTCTCTCGGATGGCGGATGATGAGCGCATCTGCATACCCTGAGAGTACCCTCACGGTGTCTGCAAGGCTCTCGCCCTTTGCGGCAGAGGTGGACTCGGTGGAGCTAAAGCCAATCGTGCTCCCCCCAAGCCGCTTGGCTGCCGCCTCGAAGGACAGCCTCGTCCTCGTGGAGGGTTCAAAGAACAGCATGGCAAACAGCCTGCCAGCGAGCAGGCGGGCCTTCTCCTTTCCAAGGGCATAGGGCTCGAGCCGCTCTGCCACCTTCAGGATGTGGTCTATCTCATCCTTGGAGAACTCCCTCGTGGAGATGATGTGCCGTCCGGCAAACATTGGAGGTACATATCATACGAAGGTTAAAGAGCTTTTGGAAGGTACGGGGAGCCCTGCGGCTCCCTTCGCTGCAGCTTAACGAAGCTGGCACGTGAGTGGATTATGGGGTGTGGCTAAGCCACACCCCTTAATGCGCTATTTTGCCGGCTTTTGTAAAAAGCCGACGTGAGTGGATTATGGGGGATGGCACAGCCATCCTCCTTAATGTGCTATTTTGCTGGCTTTTGTAAAAAGCCAAAACCATTATGAGCAATGGCACCCAGCTCCCTGCATGCAGCACATAACCATCATAGGGCACACTGCCATTGACTACTTGATGAGAGTGGATGAGTTTCCCGCACCCAACAGCTCTGTGCCCGTACGAGAGTGTGTGAGGGCATACGGAGGGGGGGCTGCCAACATATGCACTGGCATCGCCAAGCTGGGGGGAAGGTGTACGCTGCGCTCGGCAGTGGGCAGGGACTTCGTGCACTCAGATTACATGCGCCATCTCGAGCATCTGGGCATAGGGCTCGAGCTCCACGTGAGCGAGCAGCCCACATCGAGGGCATATGTGATGACTGATGAGAGTGGAGACCAGATGACATTCTTCTACTGGGGAGCCTCCAGTGAGTTTGAGCACATGGTACCCAAGCCCAGTGCTGCCATCCACATGGCAACTGGACACCCCATGTACAATGCGAGGGCGGCACAGATGGCAGAGTTTGCGTCGTTCGACCCCGGACAGGACATCGTGAACTATGATGCAGAGATGCTCGATGCCGTGCTCTCGAGCTGCCAGATGCTCATATGCAACAGACACGAGATGGAGCGCATCCTGAGCATGCTGAGCACCACCATTGACGAGCTCCTGGAGCGGCTACATGCCATAATAGTGACGATGGACAGGGATGGGAGCATGGTGCATACAGATGGCAGCAGCGTGCACGTGCCTGCCGTGAGGACGAGGGTGATAGACCCCACGGGAGCCGGAGATGGCTACAGGAGTGGGCTGTTCACTGCGTTGCAGAGGGGATATGACTTAGTGAGTGCTGCAAAGGTGGGAAGCACCGTCGCCTCATTCGTGATAGAGGGATGGGGCGCCCAGAGCAACCAGCCCACGTGGGATAGGATGATGGATAGACTGGTATCGGTGTATGGGCGGCTGCCAGAGCCCCCAGGCTCGGCATGAAAGGGTCTCGAGGGCGCCTCACTCCCCCTCAGCCGCTTCCTTTGTGAGGAATATCTCTATCGAGGACACCTTCACCATGTCTCCCTTGTGCCCCTCCACATGCTCCGTCGATATCCTGATGTCCTTTGGCATTACTCCATGTAGAAACCTCGTTCGTACGACCTCCGCGGTGTCCACTGCCCTTGAGATGGCTCTGCCCCTGGCCTTTATCACCACCTCGTCTGCTCCCTCGTTGAACTGCGA
>NZ_JONQ01000002.1 GCF_000711905.1 Methermicoccus shengliensis DSM 18856 | reverse complement strand
TGCACCCTTCGGGACGGTCACGAGCCCCGCATCCCATCGAACTCGTTATCCGATGGGCTACAAGACTTGGTATATTTAGCGGAGTATTTAAACTTAGCCACCTCCCCTTGCGTATCCCCCTCCGAAGGGGTCTTGCAAGCAACGGGAAGATAAAAACTGCTATCAACTGCATTAAGAGAACCTTTATGTCTCTCTGAAACTAGATCTCAATATCTTAGAAGAGCTTAAGCAAAGTGAAAGTCTGAGGGAGTTTCTTGGTATTAAAGAAAATGAAATCCAAAAAACTTTTTACATCTACTCTTTTCTTTCATGCCTAAAAATACTTGGCACCAAATTGGTTGTCGTGATAAGATATTCGTCTGTCCCCCATTAACTTTGGACGCTTTACTATTGCCTTAGTCTTTCACTTCACTAATCAATCGTTTTGAAATCTTTTTTCTAAATCTTAGAAGTAAGTCTCATCTCCAATCTCTTCCTGAATCTCTGCCAAGGTTGCAGGATCAAGCGATTTCTCTAAGACTCCAATTGTTTCTCTTAAAGATTTGAAAGCTTCTAACACCTCTCTTGGATTAATAAAGCTCTTGATTTCTTCGCTTTCAAGAACGCTCCTCAATTTTTCGGAGAGTTTCACTATACGATAAAACACCTGCTGAAGCTTGTGGAATTGATCTGAAAATAGAAAATGGTTGGGAAGATCTGATAAGAGAATTGACAAGGTTTACTTCCAACAACGCGAGGGCAGAAGTAATTTTTATTTTTTCATCTCACCAACAATAAGTCAACAGAACCACACAGCCAGAGCGTACGGTGAAAGCATCCTAAGGACTACACACCGTTTGACGGTGAGTGGTTGACATCCACACTCAGGCCGAGCTTGCCCTCGATATCCCTATCACGAGCGCAATGCCCTCCACATCCCACTCCCTTACGAGATGGCCTTCCACCTTCTGACAGTTGCCTATCTCGAGTGTGCTTGCCCTAACCTCTGAGGCAATGTGTTCCCTCCAGCCCTGAAGGAGGGACGCGATGCGGGCATCGTGAACACCCACCACCACCTCTATTGTTTCGAGTATGTCAAGCTGCATCTGCTTTCTCATGTCCTGAATGCGCCGTATGGTCTCCTTGGCATAGCCCTCGGCCTCTATCTCCTCGGTGAGGGCAGTGTCCACGTACACCACGCCGCCCTCGAACTCTGCCGCCTGCACATCATCTGGAACCACTGGTTCCAAGTCCACCATATCGGGTGTGATCTCGAATCGCCTTCCGTCCATCTCTATGGTGCACCCACCGCCAGAGAGGCCCTCTCTTAGCGTGTTTCCATCCATCCTGGAGAGAAACTGCATCACTCTTCCAGCATCCTTGGTGTACGCTGGGCCTATCACAGCGGGCTTGGGCAGCACCCTGAAGCTCAGTCTGCCCCACACCTCGCCCACATCGAGCACTCTTATCCTCTTGGCGTTGGTCTGGGCTCTCAGCACCTCATTCAACCTCTCGCATGCCCGCCCGACCTCCTCAGTTGAGGGGGAGATTACAATCTCCCTCACGGGCCACCTCAGCTTTCTTTTTGCCCTCTGGCGTGCACTGGACACTGCCTCCGTGATCTTGCGCACGATACTCATGTCCCTTTCGAGCTCCAAGTCCATCAGGGCACTGTCTGGCGTGATGTAATCGCACATGTGCACGCTCTCTTGAGCATCAGAGCTCACCCCCCTCACGAGGTTCTGATACATCTCCTCTGCAATGTGGGGCGTGAATGGTGCGAGCATGTTTGCAAGCCCAGTGAGCACTGCATACAGGGTGGCATAGGCAGCGAGCTTGTCTGGGTCGTCTGCCTCCCTCCATGTTCTGGGCCTTACGAGCTGGACATACCATCTCGAGAGGTCCTCGAGCACAAAGCTCACGAGCGCCCTCGCGCTCTTGTGTAGGTGATAGCTATCCAGACCCTCCCTGACCTCCTTGGCGGTGGTGTGAAGCCTCGAGATGACCCACACGTCCTCCGGCCGCATGTGCTCTCGCATACTCTCGAGGGTGCATGTGGTGGGGTCGAAGCCATCCATCACCATGTAGGGCAGGGGAAAGCGGTAGGTGTTCCACAGCACGTTCAACGCCCTGTAGATGTTCGACACCTCATTCCACGAGAACTTCAGGTCATCCCAGGGGGCATTGGCATACAGCACGTACAACCTCAGGGTATCTGCTCCAAACTTCTCCACGACGTCCTCTGGCTGAACCACATTGCCCAGCGACTTGGACATCTTCCTGCCCTCATCGTCAAGCGTGAAGCCATGCATGAGCACGGCCCTGTATGGGGCCCTTCCAAATGCCAGCATGGAAGCCCCAAGCTGGGAATAGAACCAGCCCCGCGTCTGGTCGTGTCCCTCGGTGATGAAATCGCTGGGCCAAACCCCATCGAGGCTCTTTCGGACGGATGGAAAGCGGTGGGTTGCCCAAGAAGCAACGGCCGAATCGAACCACACATCGAACACATCCTCCACCCGATGCATCACTCCGCCGCACTCGCACGAGAGCACCACGTGGTCAACAAAGGGTCGATGCATGTCTATCTCGCCATCCAGCTGCGCAAGCCTCTTGAGCTCCTCCTGAGTGGCCACCACCCTTCTTGCCCCACAGCGCTCACACTCCCATATGGGAAGGGGAATGCCCCAGTACCTCTGTCTTGAGATACACCAGTCCCTTGAGTTCTCTATCCAGTCCCTAAACCTCGCAGAGCCCGCCCATCTGGGCGTCCATTCCACACCCTCGATCTCCTCGAGCATCCTGTCCTTCAGACGAGTGATGCTCACGAACCACTGCTCTGTTGCCAAAAACAGAATTGGGGACTTACACCTCCAGCAGTGTCCATACCTGTGGGTGATGGTTTCTTCCGCAAGCAGCAGCCCTTTCTCCCTTAGATGCTCTATGATCAGTGGGTCAGCATTCTTGACATACAGCCCCTCGTACACCCCAGCCTCGCTGGTGTATGTGCCATCCTCCCTAACTGGGCAGAACACTGGAAGCCCGTTGGAGAGCCCGAGTTCGAAGTCCTCCAGCCCATGCCCGGGTGCCACGTGCACGCATCCAGTGTTCTCCGCGCTCACGAAGCTGGCCGCATACACCCTGTGCTCGATCTCCCTCTGGGCTGGCACCTCCTCAGCGAGGGGGTGCTCATATTGCATTCCCACGAGCTGTCTGCCGAGCACACTCTTGAGCACCCTGTATCCCTGATATCTCCCCTTCCTCAGCACGTCCTCCACGAGGGAGCTCATCATGATCAGAGTCTCTTTTCTGCCATCCTTCTCTGCCTCCACCCAAGAGTACTCTGCATCTGGGTCGACTGCCACCGCTATGTTGGCAGGAATCGTCCATGGGGTGGTCGTCCATATCACGATGAATGCCTCGGGCTCATCCTTGAGCCTGAACTTGATGTACACCGACGGGTCTGTCTCATCCCAGTACTCCACTTCCGAATCCGCTATGGCCGTCTCGCACCTTGGACACCAGTTCACCACCCTCAGCCCCTTTTCCACAAGACCCTTCTCGAATGCCCTTGCAAGCGTCCACCATGCGGCATCCATGTACTCGTTGGTGAGCGTCATATAGGGGTCGTCCCATCTCATCCACACGCCAAGCCTCTTGAACTGCTCTGTCATGGCATCCTTGTTCGCAAGGGCAAAGCTCCTGCACGCCTGTGTAAACCTGTCCACACCATGCCGCTCGATGTCCTTCTTGCTCCTAAAGCCCAGCATCTCCTCGACTTTCACCTCGATGGGCAGCCCATGCATATCCCATCCCGGACGGTCCTGGACATCGTATCCACACATCGAGCGGTATCGCAAAATGACGTCCTTTATGATTTTGTTCCATGCGGTGCCGAGGTGTATTCGCCCCGTCGTGTAGGGGGGTCCATCCACGAAGTTGAAGGGCTTTCCCCCTCTCCTAAGAGCCCTCGTCTTCTCGTATGCCTGAGTCTCCTCCCAGAATGCCTGCACCCTCCGCTCGAGGGCCATGGGCTCGTACTGCGAGACAACCTCCCTGAACATGACGCATCCACCTATGGGTCAGCCGCAGATGCCTCTGCAAGCAGCGTGCATCTACCAATATTCCCTCTTATTAAAGCTTTTAGCATTCTCCGCTAATGCATCTGGATTCGGCATCTTCGCTCCCATAAAGCGACGTCTTAACGAGCAAAAAAGAGAGGGGTGCATGATGCTGATGCACCCTGCTCATCGTGTGCGCCTTCCCACAAGGTAGACGATGGCGAGCAGCGCCCCTATGGCGAGGATTGCCTCAAACCCAGGTATGCCCGTCTCGGTGGGTGTTGGAGTTGGAGTCGGGGTTGCCACGACTGCCTTTTGTGCCACCACGGAGAACACCGAGAAGCCCGGAGTCTCTGCGCTGAAGTAATAGTACTCATCATCCTCACCAGTCTGGTCTGTGGGGAGAGCCTCCCACTGACCGCTTGCCTCGTTGTAGTGCTGCAGCGCTGTGGTGGCCGGGTCGAGCCCGTTGTCCACGAACCAGCTCCTGGGTATCTTGAACTCCACCTTCGCCTTGTCCACCGTCCCCTCTGGAAGCGTGGTGTCTATGCTGATGTAGCCATACACGCCCATGCTGGATGCCAGCTCTGGCTGCGTGGCGGCTATGGAGAGCACCACGTCTGGTACGCCCGCTGGAGGCTCGGCGGACTGCTCCACCACCACCTCCACGTTCTCTGCTGGTGTGTTCACATCCAGCTCAATCTTCGTGACCTCTGTCTGCATGAACTCCACAACCGCCGGAGCCTCTGGGCTCACACTGGACAGCACCTTCCTCTCTTCCACTGGCTGAATCACTGGAGTCACCACTGGAGTGGCTGTTGCCGTGGGTGTCGGAGTCGGCGTTGGGGCTGGCGTTCCATATATGTCTGGCCTTGCGCCAGCTCCACCTCCAGCAGAGGGCAGCGATACTGTGAACGTCACTGAGGCCGAGTTGAGGTTGTACAGCCCATCGCGGGCATACACGTACACCGTGTGCTGACCGCGGCTGAGGGTGAGGGTGGTGACGAGCGATGTGCCACTGACCGGAGTGCTGTTGGCTCCATTGTCCACCCTGTACCATATGGTGGCGCTCTCGCCCACAGTCACGTTGAGCTCCACAGTGCTCGTGGTATATGTGGTTGGGGCTGGCGAGTGTATGGTGATGGTGGGCCCTGTGGCATCCACCGTGAAGTTGACAGTGGCCGAGCCCATGTTGCCCGTGCCCTCAGTCATTATGTCGTACGCCCTCACCACCACTGTGTGGGCACCACCGGTGAGAGCGAGTGTGGTCTGGGCACTGGTGGTGGAGGTGCCAAACTGTGTCCAGCTTCCATTATCCACCGAGTAGTAGAAGTCAGCATTCTCATTCGCCGTGGCGCTCAGCACCACCGAGCTGTTGGTGGTCTGACCTTCAGCTGGAGTGGTGATGCTCACGGTGGGTGGCGTGGTGTCCACGATGAACGACACGTTCCGCGTCTCCACATTGCCCACGCTGTCTTTCGCATACACGTTGAGCGTATGGGTACCCTGTGAGAGACCGCTCACAGTGGTGCTGAGGGGTGCGCTCACGGGCGTGCTGTTGGTTCCGCCATCGATGTTGTACCACATCTGGCTCACAGAGTCGTTGGCATACGCCTCTATCCAGATGGTGCCGTTGTACCTGCCGTTCGCCACTGGCTTGGTGATCGTGATGCTCGGACCCTGCGTGTCCACTGTGAAGGTCACGGAAGTGACGTTGAGGTTGTTTGCTGTGTCCTTCGCATACACATATACAGTGTGGGTGCCATCGGTAAGCCCTGTCATCGTTGCATTGAGCGATGTGCCACTGACCGGAGTGCTGTTGGTGCCGTTGTAGTTGTACCATATCGATGCGGGCTCGTTGGTGCTCACGCTGAGCGGCACCGAGGTGCTTCCATAGGTGGTTGTCGTCGGGCTGTTCACAGTGATTACCGGTGCCACGGTGTCCACTGTGACGTTCACCGTTGCCGTGCCGACGTTGCCACCCATATCCCGTGCATACACAGTGATGTTATTCACACCCTCGCTCAGGCTCAGCGTCGTGCTGTAGGTGGTGGTGGAGTTAACAACCGTTCCCGTATTGCCATTGATGGTGTACCACATGTCCGAACTCTCGTTGGACGTGGCACTCAGGTCTATGGTGGAGATGTTGTACACCCCAGCCGTGGGCGATGTGATGCTCACCACTGGCGTTCCGATGTCTCTGAACGTGATGTTCACATAGGAATCACCGCCCACGGCGCCCTCGAGATACAGCACGCTGCTGGTGTCGTTGTACCAGATGGGGGATACACTCGTGTTGTTGAGCTGTGCATCCACGAACACCACGTCGTTGCCTGCGGGCTTCTCCATCGCCACCGTGACCACACCCCCAGTGGTGGTGAGGGTGGTGTTGTAGTACATCCAGCCGCTGTCATTGGTAAACGTGGCAGGCAGCGTTCTGGTGGATGAGTTGTTCTCGAAGAACACGGCCTGTGGCTCATCCATTGTCGTGTAGAAGGTTGCGGTGTAGTTTGCAAGCTGGCCTGGCACCACCGAGATCCGTGAGAGTACCGGGAGATATCCCGCAGAGGTGAAGTTCAGAGCATAGTCTCCCTCGAGGGTGGTATTCGTTATAGTGCCAGTGCCGCTCTGCACACCACTCTCGTTCCATCTCAGGGTGGCGCTCACTGCGCTGGCACTCTCGTTGACCAGCCTGAAGGTCACGTCATCGTAGCCCTTGACGTAGATGGAGCTGTTGTTCTCCGCGATGAGGCTCGGGTTGTACATCGGTGCCACCTTCACATTGGTGAGGCTCTGCATACCAGCGGCGTTGTATGTCAGGTTGAAGTAGTAGCTCGCCCTCTCGCTGGCGTTCACGACCTCTGGGTAGATGTACAGCATGCGTGTGGTGCTGTTGTACATGTAGTTGGCAACACCAGAGTAGCTGGTGTTGGTGAACCACACTATGGTCTCGTTGGTGAATGTGGCGTTGGTCGGAATGGGCACCTCGAGGACGAGGGTGACGATGTTGTCGGTTGTGTTGATGTTGGTGATGGTGGCGTTCACCCTCACCTTTTCGTTGACCACCGTATCGGGTATTGCAGGTGCAAGCGACGCATTTGCAGTGGTTGCATCGTGGTACGTGATGTTGAGGAAGAACTCATCTGCCAGCGGGTCGATGAATTCAGCGGGCACACTGGCAATCGCCTCCCTCTTGGGCACCGTCTGGCTCACGCTCACACCCACGAGGGACGTACCCGTGCCTGTCTGGTACACCGTAACGGTGTGGTTGCCCGCACCCAGCGGTGAGCTGGAGTTCGTCCGCTCACCCCACAGCGGTATCGTAGCCTTCGGGTTGGTATTGGTGAGGTGCACAGTGGTCACGTTGGTACCATCGATACCCACCGTGATGTTGAGATCTATGGTACCGCCCGGTATGATTGTCTTCGTGAGTGCATTGATGACCACCGCGGAGGACTTGGTGTATCCCCACGAGCCATCGGACTGATATATGCCGTAGAGATACTTTCTACCGTCGGCAATCGTTGTGTTGCTGGAGTCGAGGCCGGTGGCGTTGAGTCCGAGCAGTGCATAAGCCGTGGCTTCGGTGTATACTCCGACTCTGGAATAGCTGTGGCCAGCCACATCCCTCGAGACCGGATAGAAGCTTCCCTTCTTGGCGTAGCGGCTCACGTCAGAGCTGAGCTGGTGTGCCACGAGCCATGCGGTGGCGTTGGTTATCGCATTTTGCACCTGTGTAGTGTTGTTCACCCAGTTGGTGTTGTTATTGCTCGTTGCCAGGAGATAGAGCACCAAGCCAGTGGTGTACGCATTGGACTGTGTGTATGCTGTGGAGCCAGTTGGCTTGTCGCCCCATCCACCGTCGCTGTTCTGCGTGGAAAGGAGGTAGGCAAAGCCCTTGCTGATGGAGGTGTTGATGGCGCTCTGGTTGGTGGCGTCGGCGTATGGCACGCACTGCATGAGCGAGCGCAGCACCCACGCGGTCATTGTATTGTTGGAGCGCAGGTAGTCGCTGCCCCTTCCTGTCCACGAGCCGTCTGCGTTCTGCTGGCTCACGAGCCACATCGCGCCCTTGTCCAGCAGGGTGTCATTCACCGAGACGGTACCGATGGTGCTGTAGTTAACGGTGCTCATCCTCACGCTCGACAGGGCATAGAGGGCATATGTCGTGAAGTATACTGAGTCCGGCGAGTACGGCCCGCCCCACATGCTCCACGCACCATTGGCCTTGGGCTTGAGTGCACCATACTGCAGCCTCTGGACGCCTCTCGCCACTGTGGAGTTGAGCGAGCTGTTGTTCGCAGCATCGAGATAGCCATAGTTGTCATAGTACTCGGCAATCCTGAGGGCTGCAATCAGCGGGCTTGCAGTCTGCTCCACACACCCGTGTGGATAGCCCCTGAGGTACGTAAGACCCGTGAGCATCCTCTGCAGACCGCCCGCAATGATGTCTATCTTGCCGCTCTGGTCAAAGGTGGTGACGTTGAACACCTGATAGGTCATGTTCTTGCTCTGCGTGTTCTGCAGTGTGGTGGAGTTATCGTCCTTCACCTCCACCGTCTGCACGATTATCTGAACTGGTCCATGCGGGCTGTATCTCGTACCATAGGGGCTGACGTTCCACTGGGCATCTGTGGTGCTGATGGTGGCACTCTTACCATATGCCTCAAAGGTCATGGTCATGTTGTACAGGCCAGCCACATCACCCTTGCACAGCCAGTACACCGTATCGTACGGGCTGCCACGGGTATACGCCCGCTTGGTTGCATGGTACACCGTGATGCCAGAGGCCGGGTCAACCGTGAGCGTGGCATTCACATACCCGGGTGCCGTGGTGTTGAGCCTTGCTCCCACACGGAAGTACCTGCCTTCATACACACCATAGGTCGGGTATATCATATACCATGCATCGATGCTGTACTCCCTCACTCTGATGGTACGCGTGTACACGTTGTTGGCTGGATAGGGGTCGGTGGTGTTACTGTGGCTCACCACCGCGGTGAGCGTGTACGTGCCTGGAGCACTGGGTGTCCATGAGATACTGTACGTCCTGCTTCTCCACGCACCCAGTGCGGCCACTGTTGTGCTGAGGAGGGTGGTGTTGGTGGAGCCGTCATCCACGTACACCGTGAGGGTCTCATTTCCTGCGGGGAGGCCCCCATAGTTTCTGACAGTCGCCCTAATGCTGGTCGGCATGTTGAGGGCTGCACTGCTTGGAGCATAAACGTATGTCCTGAGGTCGCTGTATGTGGCATACACATACCTGGTGATGTTGTTGTTCGCGTTGGTGGTCTCGCTTATTGCATCATCGGGGTCGACTGCCACCCGCAGGTACTTTGTGCCAGCACTCGCCGGAGTGTAGCTGAAGCTCACCGTCCGGGTGTCACCAGCGGTCATCGAGGCGATGGTAGTGGTGGCCACCTGCACATACCTGTAGCCCACGCCCGAGATGTACCTGCGCTCATACAGGCCAACGAGCACGTTGTTGACGCTGGCATGCTCGCAGCGCACTGTTGCGTTCACGGTGGTCGCAGTGTTGAGGGGAATCCTGTATGGGACACTCACACTCTGAGCCACGAGGTCCGGCACACCCGTCACGCTCATGCTATGAGTATCGGCGTTGTCGCTCTCGTTGGTCTCGACGAGCTCATTGAGCGAGTCGGCCATGCTGGTTATATTGTATGCCCCAGTGCTAATGGGTACCCACGTAAAGCTCACCGTGTGGCTCTCTCCGGGCGCAAGGGCAGGAACTGGCCTGTCGGCAAGCTTGGCACCGTTAACGAGGAAGCCAGCATGGCTTGCTGGAGCGGTGCCCTGACCGTTGTTGGTGATGTTTGCATTGAGCCTAAGGGTGGTGCCAGAGGTCACCGACGATGGGCCAGTTGCGGATACCACCTGCTGTACCTCGAGGCTCGATACAAGGTTTGGCTTTGGCAGGGAGACGTTGAAGGTCACGCTGGTGGAGTTGAAGTTACCAGCCGCATCGTTGGCATACACATACAGCACATAGGTGCCATCTGTGAGCCCAGTGAGGTTGGTGTTGAGCGGGGCGCTCACGGGCGTGCTGTTGGCTCCACCATCCAGCCTGTACCACATCATGCCGTTCTCATTCAGGCTGGCGCTCAGTGGAACAGTTGAGGTGCTGTAGGTGGTGGCCGTGGGCGAGGTTATGGTGATGGCTGGTGGCGTGGTGTCCACCGTGAAGCCCACACTGGTGGAGTTGAGGTTGCCAGCCCTATCACGGGCATACACCGTGATGCTGTGGGCACCCTCGCTAAGACCACTTATGGGCACCGCTATGCTGGTGCCGTTCACGGGCGTGGAGTTGGCACCACCATCCACCTGATACCATATGGTGGCGAGCTCATTAACGCTCACGCTCAGCGCCACGGTGCTGAACCTCGTGAGAGAGCCATCGACAGGCGAGAGAATGGTCACCACGGGTGGATGGGTGTCCACCGTGAAGTTCACAGTATCATACCCGACGTTGCCAGCGGCATCGCGGGCATACACTGTTATGGTGTAATTGCCGTCCTCGTACAAGGACAGAGGCTCAGCCAGCACATCAGTCTCGACGGGCGTGCTGTTGACTCCGTTAATACTGTACCACACCTGTGCAACCTCTGAGATTGTTGCATTGAGCGAGATGTTATAAGTGGCGTAGTATGCACCCTCAACGGGTGAGGAGATCGACACCGTGGGCGGCGTGACATCGACGCTCACATTTCTAATCTCACTTCTGATGTATCCCGCCTTCTCTGCCCTGAGAGCATATGTGCCAGAGGCGAGCGCAAGGGAGAGGTTGCCGTTGGCATCGGTGGTGCCGGCTGGAGCGCCATCCACGAACACCGTGGCTCCAGCGAGGGGCAGCCACGTGGAGACTGTGTCATTGAAGTAGAGAACACTCACGTTGAATGGCGAGCGCGTGGACGAGGGGGCAACCAGCTCGAGCGGATAGAACGGATAGTACTGGCCGGTGGCAAACAGCACGTACTCCCCACCGGTGAGGCTGTACTGGTCAACAGAGTCCCATGGGGAGGTATAGTTCACCCTGTACTGCACCCACGAGTCGCCGTTGATGTCCGTGACGTAGAGTCCATAGGCAGAGGAGGATATGTTGTACGTGAAGCCCGAGCGGTTTGCTGCCTCCACGAGCGCACCGAGGGCGGTTGGGTGGTCTATGAAGTGGGGAACACCCGAGGTGTCCACCACGGTGCAGTTCGGTGGGACGGTGATGGTGCCGTTGAAGAGTGTGGTGGTGTTGGACTCCAC
>NZ_JONQ01000001.1 GCF_000711905.1 Methermicoccus shengliensis DSM 18856 | reverse complement strand
CTACTTAGCAGTAGCCCTTAATGCGCTGTATGCCAGCTGGACGACAGCTGTGCTGGCACGTGAGTGGATTAATGGGCTACTTAGCAGTAGCCCTTAATGCGCTGTATGCCAGCTGGACGACAGCTGTGCTGGCACGTGAGTGGATTAATGGGGTGTGGCTTAGCCACACCCCTTAATGCGCTATTTTGCCGGCTTTTGTAAAAAGCCGACGTGAGTGGATTATGGGGGATGGCACAGCCATCCCCCTTAATGCGCTGTTTTGCTGGCTTTTGTAAAAAGCCAAGTGGACGACAGCTGCGGTTGGGCGTTCACCCCATCGGGATTGCACCCTTCGGGACGGTCACGAGCCCCGCATCCCATCGAACTCGTTATCCGATGGGCTATGAAGTAGTATATTCAGTCAGCAGCTGCTTACAGAGCAAGCAGCTCTGTCCATCAGGAAGGGACAGAGCCTCACAGAAGAGATTTGGAGCGCATCCAGAGCCTAAGGGGATGAGGCTACAAGAACACAAACGGAGATAGATGAGATTGTGGCTGGGCTGTATGGTCTGAGCAGTGAGGACTTGAAGGTCGTGGATAGGTTCTTGGAGGTGTGGTAGGTAGGATGCCCTCAAGCAGGAGACCTTAATAAAGTAGAGAAGGCTGTAAAAAGAGCTCAAGAACATCAAAAACCCTAAAATACACATACATACACACTGTGGAGCATGGCAACAAAGACCATCAGCATCTGTGAGGAAGCATATGAGAGGCTGAAGAGCCTTAAGACAGGAAAGGAGAGCTTCTCTGATGTGATACTCAAGTATTATCCCAAGAGAAGGAACATCAAGGAGATACTTGCAGCACTTGAGCCCAACCCAGAGCTTGCAGATGCCATAGAGGCTGGCTTGGAGCCTCACAGGATGGGCAAGAAGGAGGAGTGAACCTCATGCCAGTGATGGACACATCATTTCTGGTGGGGCTGGTGAGGAAGGAGGCTGCAGCAATGGAGCTTCTCGATGATATGATTGGTGCAGGTTTTTCATTGAGCACCACAGAAATAAGCATTCTTGAGCTCTACAGAGGAGCTCACCTCTCCTCAAAGCCCAAGGAGAACTTAGACTACATCAATAAGACAATCGAGCCATTTAATATAATCAATGTGAGCAGAGATGTATATGATGTGTTTGGCAAGCTCTCTGCAAAGCTAAAGAAGGAGGGCAGACCGATGGGTGAGTTTGATGGGCTCATAGCAGCTCTGGCTCTGTGCTATGATGGCATGATAATCAGTGGGGACGAGCACTTCAAGCATTCCTTGAGGTGTACACATGAACGGGGCATCCTCTCTCCAAACCCATAAATATAAGGGGAGGATGTGAGACAGGGCAAGAGGGAGGATTGCATAAAGCTATGCAACGTTATGCAAAGCCAAAATCAACAGACGGCAGCGCAAAATATCGCACAACCCTCTATCTTGAGAGGGGGTTAGTGGAGCGAGTGGAGGATGCATATCCGAGTGTGTCGCGCCTGATAAACGATATGCTGCGGTCGTTTTTAGAGGGGCGGGGGTTGCCCAGCCAGGTCAAAGGCGCAGGGCTTAGGACCCTGTCTCGTAGGAGTTCGTGAGTTCAAATCTCACCCCCCGCACTACAAAGCACAAAAACCCCACAAACTTCCCCTCAAGACGTTGTACTGCCCGAGTATGCCACGCCAAGCATCACCCACAGCTTAACGAAGCTGGCACGTGAGTGGATTATGGGGGATGGCTGT
Organism: Methermicoccus shengliensis DSM 18856; assembly: GCF_000711905.1. Taxonomy (NCBI): domain Archaea; kingdom Methanobacteriati; phylum Methanobacteriota; class Methanomicrobia; order Methanosarcinales; family Methermicoccaceae; genus Methermicoccus; species Methermicoccus shengliensis. The sequence continues at coordinate 27,415 of NZ_JONQ01000001.1, read as the reverse complement.
GCCATCCCCCTTAATGCGCTGTTTTGCTGGCTTTTGTAAAAAGCCATCTCGAATCGATGACCATGTCCGAAACCACGTTGAGGATGGCGGCGGGAATGAAGATGAGCCACACCCAGAGCGCATACAGAAATACCCTTTCCACCGTTTCGAGCATCCATCCTTGAATCAGGGCTACTCATGCCCATCGGAAACCACACAATACCTTTTTAAGGGGGATATCCAGTGGGATGTGGTGGTGTGGTGATGTTGTGAGCACCCTGTCCGAGTTTGTGCACAGGTACTACATAGACCCCATCGTGTACGATACGGGATACAACGTCGTAAACACCCTCACATGGGCGCTTGTTTTGGGGCTCTCGCTGTTTGGTGTGTACAGGCTGCTAAAGAGGCTCGGCGTGCGCATAGACAGTGGGTTCATACTGGCGCTTGCACCCTACATCGCGATGGGCTCACTGCTCAGGGTGGTGGAGGATGCTCGCATCGTGCTTCCACCCCTGAGCTATCTGCTGATAACGCCTCTGATATACTTCGTGGTGTTTGCAGTTGCCATTGTGCTGCTCGCCGCGTGCGTCTTTGTGTGGGGCGGCATCTCCAGACGAACGAGAGTCGTCTATGGGTTGTGTGGGGCGGTTTTGGACATCGGCCTTCTCTCCCTGCTGCTCCACACTGCGTCTGCCGAGGCATGGGTGCCCATGGCAATCGTGGGGCTGAGCATTGTGGCATTCTTGGCGGTGTTCGTGGGCATGCGCCCATTTACCACCCTCCTGCTCAGCCCCATCAATGCAGCCATCGTGTGGGCACACATGTTCGATGCCTCCTCCACGTTCGTCGGTATAGACTTTCTGGGCTATGTAGAAAAGCACGTGCTTCCCACGCTCATCATCGAGCATGTACACACGGCGTTGGTGATGTATCCCCTCAAGCTGGGCATCTACCTTCCCGTGCTGTACCTCATAGACGTGCACATGAGGGATGAGGGGCACGACTTCATACAGCTGCTAAAGCTCACGCTGCTGGTGCTCGGGCTTGCCCCAGCGATGCGAAACACCCTGAGGATGACGCTTGGTATATGACGCTTGGTATATGACGCCCAACCCTTAAATGCCAGGAAGGGAAAGAAGATGACGATGGATGACAGATGGCTCATCGAGATGCGAAAGGGCTTTTTAAGATTTATAATCCTGAGGATAATAGGCGAGAGCCCAGCCCATGGATACGAGATTATAAAGCGGATAAGCACCCTGACGCGAGGAAGATGGGAGCCATCTCCTGGCTCGATATATCCCATCCTCTCGCTGCTGGAGTCGAGGGGCTACATCACCTCGTGCGTTGATGGAAAGCGAAAGGTGTACACCCTCACTGAGAGAGGAAAGAGTCTACTCTCGAGAGTCAACGCTCACATTCAGCAGATGCACGAGGAGATGCTGCTGCTGTTTGGAGATGTGCTCTCTGAGGAGGCTACCGAAAGGTAGCCTCAAGCTTCATCCGACTTTGAGCCCTCATCTGCCCCGAGCATCTCTTCAAGGGGGGTATCACCCCATCCCGTAATCACCATGTTCACCTGAACGATGTCTGGGGATATCTCGTTTCCTCTGAAGGTCTTCCTTCTTCTCAGCCCTCTCTTAGTGGGTCTGAACCCAACACCTCCAGCCACCAGCACCCTTCTTCTTACCTGCCCAGGGATATCTGGTCTCATGGGAAAGCCATCTGCATCCGTGCCGCCCGTGAGCCTGAGGGTATATCCAGAAAGCCCGAGGAGCTCGCCACTCACCTCCTCCCCTATTCTCTTGCCTATGAGGGCTCCAGAGCCGGGTTCAGAGAGCTCCAGATTGTATGCCCTTCCAGTTCGGGGATCAGAAACCACTACCTTGAAGTCCACCATATTAACAGCACCTCGGATTTGAGTGTCGCCACTGCCCAATACATTGACCCCGATAAATACCTTTCCCCACCTCATAGGTGTTGATTACTCCGTAATCAACAGTTGCTTACGAAGTAAGCAACTATGCCAAAGCATTTATAACACAGAAAATAGGTTGCCTTGGATGGTGCACATAGCGATTGTGGACTATGGTCTGGGAAACCTGCGCAGTGTTCAAAACGGGCTTTTGAAGGCTGGTGGAGCGCGTGCCTTCATCACAGTCAGCCCAGAGGACCTCGTGGAGGCAGATGGAATCATACTTCCCGGCGTGGGGGCGTTCAGGGATGGCATGAACAGGCTCTCCCCGCTGATGAGGAACATTCTGGATGTTGCCCATGATGGCAAGCCCATGCTGGGCATATGCCTTGGAATGCAGATGCTCTTCACAGAGAGCGAGGAGGGCGGGGTGCATCTTGGACTGGACCTCATTCCGGGAAGAGTGGTGAGGTTCGAAGGGGAGGGAAAGGTGCCCCACATGGGATGGAACTCCATCCACATAACAAGACATCACCCCCTGCTCGATGGAATAGAGGACGGAACATACTTCTACTTCGTGCACTCTTACTACGGAGCTGCCCCACCAGCACACGAAATCGCAGCATGCCAGTATCTTGAGCGCTTTTCTGCAGCCGTGCAAAACAGGGAGGGCAACGTGGTGGGCACGCAGTTCCACCCAGAAAAAAGTGGGGATGACGGGCTTAAGGTCCTCGCAAACTTCATAGAGATGTGCAGAAGATAGCTTTCAGAATAGCTTTCAGAATAGCAAATTTATGAATGCTCGGTAGCAATGCGTGAGCAAACGCAAGAAACCCGCTCTAAGGAGTTCCATTACTCCATATAGTTAAAATTGAGATATGTTGATTACGGAGTAATCAGCAGTAAACAACTCATTCAAGAACTGCTGGGGCGTAAAAGCGGTAAAACGACTTTATACTCATGTTGCAATGAAAGATTTGAGGAAAATAAGGAGCTGGATTTGATGAGTGGTGGGGAGGATGGGTAGGTTCGTATATACTGCTAAAGAGGATAACATGAAGTTCGTATCCCCTCCATACTGGGACAAAATGCGAAGTTCATATCTACTAAGTTAGGCGTAATCGGACTTCGGCGAGCAAACAAATTTAATATGAGTATCAATTATGATATATGATGACGTATAGAGAGAAAGGTGATTAGGATGAAAAACACTGGAGAGGTTTGATAATATCTCTAATAGGACTTGCGCTTTGGATTGCTGGGAGCACGTTTGAAGGCATCGCAAGAGGATTAGCTGGAGAATCGTTTTTCATAGCAAGAGGCGTAATGGGTATTGGATTCTTTTTAATCTTCTTCGGACCCATTTTCTTCTGGATTAGTTTACCCTTAAAAGATAGGTGGTACGAATCGCATACAAAAAGGTTTATTGCTGTTGTCATCCCACTTATTTTATTTCTATTGCTCATTTTTGGAGCAGTAATTTCGGATATCATTTACGAGCCTCAATTACCAGTATTCTTTTAACACAACAGTTGAAGGTAATAAACTTATTGTAGATATTCAGCGTATTTCCAGCGGTGATTTGCCTGATGACTTAACTCTTAAGTTGTTTAATCCAGATGGAGAACAAGTAGATTTCGAGTATGTTCCAAATAGTGATTTAAAAGATGGAAAGGAAAGAGTAGAATTGAGTCTGGCATATTTTGGTGCTCCATACACATTGGTTATAGAAAATGTTAGGGATGAGGTGATTTATCGGAAAGAAATATCGGCACCAAAATTTGGAGAAGTTCCTTATTTGATTATCAAAGATAGTTTGATATTGCCATCAAACAAAGTGGAGGAGTGGCATAAGATGGAAATAATAAACTATACGATGGAAGTTGAGGAAGGATGGGTAAATAAGTATGAGATAGATATTGATATTTGGATACGTAATACTTATAATTTGCCTGTAGACTGGATAGAAGTGGATGTTGAATTTATAAACGAGTGGAATCAAACATACATTGAAACCGACATCTGGTCTCAATTTATTCGACCTAATGAGACAGCCAAGACATATATTCACACGGCTGGGGAATATATTCCTCAGATAAAAGAAATCCATGTTTGGGGGTACGAACATCAGCCGTGAGGGATTAAAATGGCAGAAGAAGCAAAAGGTAATCCTCGTGCTGCATTGCTTGAAGACTATTACAGAGTAATAAAAGAAAATGAGGAGTTTTTGCATAGGAATGCGGAGGAAACATATGGAGAGGTTATAGACCTGATAAACGATGTTATAAATTACATGATATTGGAGACGGAGAAAAAAGAAAGCAAGGAGGATTACGTTAGAAATCCTATGTCTTTTTTATAGAGCTTAGATTAATGTTGGAAACTATGACAAAATGTTATTTTGCTGGCTTACATCCTAATAGAACTTTGTTTTTTGAAGCAAAGCTTGAATTGCTTGAAAAAGAACAAAAAAGCATATCTAAATTATTGGAAGATTTTGGGAATAAAATAGAATTGGAAGGTGAACCCATTGCCCTATGGGGCAAACTCTCAAACGATTGGGTTCATCCAAGGGGAATTGTAAAGAGAGTAGTAAATGAAATAGTTGAAAAATCAGATGTCCCTTCTTGGGCTTGGATAATACCTATGAATTATTCAGAGAGCGACTTGGATACTATCAAGGAATTAGGTAAGCGCATATCTCAGTTTAGAAAGTTATTAAAAGCTCCAATGGAGAATTACAAACATATAAGCTGGTGTTAAATATGAAGTGGAAGACTCACACAGCTATAGCAAGAGCAATATCTAAGTCACTAAATTTATCGAAAGATTTAGAAAAAGCATTATCTCAAGGTTCGATTGAACCAGACAAGTATCCTGACAAAGTCTTAAGGGTGGGAAGGAGAGGGAGGGTATACATGGCTCGTGCAGCACACCATGATCCTGAGTTGGAAGTAATAATGAGACATGTATGGAATGCAAGATTATCTTACTTAAGTGGAAACAGCATTCAGGCAATGAAGAGCCTATGAAGAGCCTTGCACTACGTTCAGGATAAAAGTGTTTCAAAGGGATTTCTTGGTATATCACATAATGCAAAGGAGGAAGAATTATCTCACCAACCTATTTCAGAGGATGCCATTAAGAGAGGTATTGATATTGCCGTTTGTTCACCTCACTATGTTAAGAAGATCATTAAGAGCGTTAAGCCGAGAAAGAATATAGATGAGATCATGAATCAAGCATGTATGTGCTCAGCGGCTATAGCAAAGGCAGTGGCTGGAGAGAGAACACCATCAAATGAGTTAGTAGAGAATTTTAAATCTGCTAAAGAGAGATATCGCAAAAGGACAATCCCGATAGCCATAGGAACCTTTGGGATATTTTTGATTGCATCCATCATCATGCAAAATTTCTTGTATATCATATTCGGGATTTTGGCTGGATATATCACACAAAGATTAGACTTTAAATATCATTATTTAAAAGAGGAGACAAAGTGGTTTGGAATCAAATAAGGACTATGAGAGACCTTAAGCCCACCTTTGTCCAACTACGGTCACTGTCGTTCCCTACGCCTAACAGCAGACATACGGCTCCGCTTTGCTCCGCCCAAATGCTCACGGCTACGCCTCGCACTTCGTATATCTGCAAAACATTGTGCGAAATCGCCCGAAGCCCTTTAAAGGAAAATATTATTACGGCAAGATGTAATATGGCGAAACAATGAACAACTGGGCAAAAATAATCATTGGCGATAGCAGAAAAATGATTGAAGTTAAAGATGGCAGCATAGATTTAGTTGTAACTTCACCACCTTACTGGCATATTAAGGATTACGGTGTTGAAGGACAAATCGGATATGGACAAAGTTTGCATGAGTATTTGAAGGATTTGTATAAGGTGTGGAAGGAATGTTATCGGATTCTCAAACAGGGAAGAAGATTATGTATAAACATCGGCGATCACTTTGCCCGTTCAATAATCTATGGAAGATATAAAATAATACCCCTACACGCAGAATTCATAGCCCAGTGTGAAGATATTGGCTTTGATTATATGGGTGCAATCATCTGGCAGAAGAAAACCACCATGAACACCACAGGTGGAGCAAATGTAATGGGTTCATACCCTTATCCACCAAATGGAATGGTTGAAATAGATTACGAATTTATACTTATTTTCAAAAAACCGGGAAAAAGTAAAGGGGTTCCAAAAGATGTTAAAGAGAAATCAAAACTAACAAAAAAAGAGTGGAAGGAATATTTTTATGGGCACTGGTATTTTGGTGGAGCAAGACAGATAGAACATGAAGCAATGTTTCCCGAAGAATTACCAAAGAGATTGATAAAGATGTTTACCTTTGTTGGTGATACAGTTCTTGACCCCTTCCTTGGAAGTGGAACCACTGTAAAGGCAGCTTTAGAGCTTAACAGGAATGGTATTGGTTATGAAATAAATAAGGAATTTTTGGACATAATTAAAGAAAAACTTGGCTTAAATCAAAGTTTATTACAGTTTAGTGAAAATATCCAAATAATCAAACGACAAACTGCGGTAGATATCGACGGAGTAGATTATATTCCGCGAATTAAAGATGCTAAACCCAAAATAGACCCTAAGAAATTTAATTTCAAGAATGACAGGCTTTACAGAGTTGTGGATATTGTAGACGAACACACAATTAAACTAAACACGGGATTGCTTGTTAAATTTCTGGGTGTAAAAGTAACTAAAAAAGAAGACGTTTTGAGATATCTTAGAGAATATATATTGAAAAAAGAGGTATTTTTAAAATTTGATAAATGTGCTGTTTTGGATGAAAACACTGTTGAAGCATATGTTTATTTGAAAAATAAAATCTTTGTGAATGCTTACCTAATCAAGTCCGGTATGGCTGAAGCAGATAAATCAAAGGATTATAAATACAAGGTCAAATTTATGGAGTTAGAAAGGAAGGTGTAAATATGGCCAAAGAATGGATACTAAACATGGCTACGAACAGATAGGGGTTGAACAAGAAAAACAGCGTAGGTCCTGTCTCGCAATGGATTCGGGAGTGCAGCCCCAAAACGGTTAAGGATTGGGAGGAATTCTATTATAACAAACTTGCCAGGTTCCTAAACTCTAAAGGCACTCATCTATCGCCACGAGAATACATAGAAGATTTAGGAAGAAAACTCTATGTAAAAATCACAGAGATTATTCAAGCAGAAATAGAAGAAGTAACTGAAGAGGATTGTATCCAGTATATTTACAATCTTGTTATTAACAGAACTTATGATGGTTATTTAACGGAAATCAAAACAATATACGGGAAATTGCAGCGGGATTTGGGAGTAGAAATAAAACCAGCACCTGATGAATGGGATAGATTATACAATGTCGATTTTTACATTCAAATCGGAGAAAACTACATTGGATTACAAATAAAGCCGATCACTTATGAACAAACACCTGAAGTTTACAGGTGGAAAGAATGGCTTAGCAAAACTCATAAAAAATTTGAAAAGGACAATGGAGGGAAGGTATTCATTGTATTTTCGATTAAGAAGGATAACAGGAAAGAAATCTATAATCCAGAAGTTATTGACGAAATAAAGAAGGAAATACAAAGGCTTAAATGAGATTAAAATGGGGCTTAGGGCGACTCTCTGCTCGCTAACGCTCGCTTCGGTGCTATTGCACTGGGGACAACAGATGCATATCCGACTTCGCTAACGCTACGTCCAAATTTGCCATCGCAAACTTCGCATACCCGCAAACCGTTTTTTCTGGTGTTCTCTTCTTTATCTTACGGTGTTCCATATTTGCCCCCTATTTCACTTAACGGCTGGCGGGCATCTGAAGTTTGCGGAGCGAAGCGGAATAATTTTGGGTCAAACGAGTGCAACGAAGTGAGCCAGATACCCGCTTGTTATACGCCCCGAACAGAGCGTTAGCGGAGTGAGAGTACAAGGGGGCGAGGCACGAAGTGCCGAAGAGTCGTGAGCAAAAGTATCAAATGTTATCCCTTATTATTTTTCTTTTTCTGTACCCATCTAACTAACGGCATTAGAGCTATCTTTAATTCTTTTCCATCTTTCGTTAGTGAATATTCAACCCGAGGCGGTATATCAGGATAAACTTTTCTTTCGACTAAACCTTCTTTTTCTAGGACCTTAAGGTTGTCAGAGAGTGATTTGGGACTTATTTCCTTTAGTTTATTCTTTATTTCATTATATCGGATCGGCTTCTTTTCTTCCAAAAGACTGACTATGCATATTGTCCATTTTTTACTTACCACATCTATTATCCCTCGAATTGGACAGAGACATTCCAACTCTTCTTCGCAATCGCTTCCTCTACACATACTAGGTCACCCAACAGACACTTGCTATCCTAGTATAAACTTTATAGTTTAAATACTTTCCTTTCTATACCTACTGTTAGATACACACCTACTATGTGAAGTGTATCAGGAGGTAAAAAATGTGTATGTGCTGTGAGCCAACTGTTAGTGGAAGAGGATTTGGCACATCATATATGTGTTGTTGGTGCGCGCATAGGCCTATGCATAGGTGTTTCCTCAGTAAAGAAGAGGAAATAGAGATGCTAGAGAAATACAAAAAGGAGTTAGAAAAAGAGATTCAAGGTGTAAAACAAAAACTCCAAGAAATAAAGGGATGACTCAGATCTCCCTTTTTCCTTTTTTACTATAGGTGTTATACGCAATATTACTCGGCAGGTGATGTAAAATGTACTTATACATAATAACAGCATTTGCTATATCGCTTTCTTTTATCGCAAACCGCAAGAAAACACTCATGGCAATTAAGATAGCAGTCAAGAAATTTGTAAATATTTTACCCGCTTTTTTGACTATGCTCATTCTTGTTTCCATTGTCCTCTTTCTTGTTCCAGATAAAGCTATCTCAAATTATCTCGGGAATAACAATAAATTCGTTGGCGTGATTTTCGCTTCCTTTTTTGGCTCCATTACCCTAATGCCCGGTTTTATTGCCTTTCCGTTGTGTGGAATTCTCTTGAAAAAGGGAGTTCCATATATGGTTTTGTCTGCTTTTACAACTACTCTAATGATGGTAGGAGTCCTTACTTACCCGATAGAAAAAGAGTATTTTGGAATGAAAGTAGCTGTAATAAGAAATGTAATCAGCTTCTTTATAGCCATTATTGTGGCTTTAATGACTGGCATTTTCTTTGGTGAGGTGTTTTGATGAAGCGAAATGACATTATTAAAATAGTGGGTATATCTGCTTACATTTCTTTCATACTCTTTTCTTTCATAACTGGATTTGATCCTGGAAAACGGGTAGGTGAAAATTTCATTACTTTTTCGGTAGATATGCTTGAAATCCTGCCGTGTGCTTTTGTTTTAATAGGTCTGTTTGAGGTGTGGGTGAAAAAAGAAACTGTTGAAAAGCATTTTGGAGAAGGGTCTGGTATTAGAGGGTATATATGGGCGGTGCTACTTGCAGGCACTACAGTCGGTGGTTTGTATGTAGCTTTTCCTGTTGCATACTCTTTGTATCGTAAAGGAGCAAAGCTCAGCGTTATTTTCACATACATGGGTGCTTCTGCAATTTGCAGGATTCCAATGACAATATTTGAGGCATCCTTTATGGGAATAAAGTTCTCGGCAATAAGATTATTGGTATCTTTGCCATTGGTGATTATATCTTCAATTTTATTAGGTGATTATTTGGCGAAAAGAAACTACAAAATAATGGAGGGAAAATAAGGAAATGTGCCGAGTAATACAGCGTATAACACAGCATAAAAGGTTCGTGCCTTACGACACCCCCCATTTTTTGCTACGCAAAAACTTCTTTTATGCCCAGAACGTTCAACGAAATACTAAAGAGGTGAGAAAAACGATGGAACAAATCAAGCCAAAGCCCTTACCTAAGAGAGGCAAACTAATGCTGTGGTTGATAATGTTGAGTCTTGCAGCGATTTGGACGCTTGCAATCCATGTCTATCTCACTCTTCCATCACAGGTTTCGGTTCACTTTGGGTTTAGCGGAGAACCGACGAGATATGGTGAAAAATCTGCATTCCTCATCATTCCCATTACATTTAGCATAGCTCCAATAATTATTCTTTTGGTAACAAAGTATCGATTTACTCTAATAAATAAACATCCCTATCTCATGAACCTCCCGGCATTTTTCACGTACATAACAAAGATCCCAAAAGATAGAAGAAGCTTATGGGTTAATAGATACTTTGAAGCCGTTTTAACGTTGGGAGTATTTCTTACCTTTTCCCTCCTTATCATAGAGTATGGAATTTATCTCGGTGAAGTCTCCGGTAAGCTACCTTTGTGGTTCATGCCGCTTACACTTTCAATGCCTTTATGGCTTATAATCCCATTTCTAATTTACTTACGAAAGCTATCACAGGAAATAGAGATAGAAGTGGAAAACTGATGAAAGTGAACGCACTTAGTCTAACACCGTACATACGGCTGCGCTTCGCTTCACCCAAATTCGCTGTGCAAACTTCTTTTATGTGCAAAACGTTAAGTGAAACCCATTTTTATCTTCCCGTCGCTTGCAAGACCCCCTCTGAGGGGGATACGCAAGGGGAGGTGGCTAAGTTTAAATACCGTTTTGGACATATCGAACGTTGTAGCCCACTCCTTAACGAGAGGAGTGGGATGCGGGGCCTGTGACCGTCCCGAAGGGTGCAATCCCGATGGGGTGAACGTGGCTTTTTACAAAAGCCAGCAAAACAGCGCATTAAGGGGTGTGGTTAAGCCACACCCCATTAATCCACTCACGTGCCAGCTTCGTTAAGCTGTTAGTGAGTCCCCACCAGCTCCACGTCCTCGAACACCAGCGATGGTGTGATGATTTCTCCCATGCGCCGCACATCCCCAAGCCCGCCGCGCAGCCTTTCAAGCAGCTCGAACACGTTTACAGAGAGCATCGTCGAGTCAATCGCCATTCCCATATGTCCCCCCTCAATGAGAAACGCCCCTCTGCCCTCCACCGAAAGCTCGCCAGTGATGGGGTTTGCAGTGTGGGCGCCAATCAGATTGGTGAGCACCACACCCTCATCGATATCAGCTGCTCTCATGTGGGGTACACTCACAATGAGGTTTCTCGTGTCCGTGGCTGGAGGGGTGCTGTACGAGCCTCTGACACAGTTTCCCGTGCTCTTCTCTCCAGCCTTGCATGCGGTGTACACGTCCGAGAGGAACGTTTTGAGCACTCCCCTCTCAATCACGGGTTTGGTGTTCGAGGGAGTACCCTCATCGTCCACGCACGAGCTCTCCACACCCCCATGCAGCAGCCCGTCATCTACGAGGCTAAGCTCACTGCTTGCCACCTTCTCTCCCACCCTTTCGGCAAGTGCAGAGCGCCCCTTTAGCACGCTGTCGAGGCTCAGCGATGGCATGAGGGCGTTCTCCAGCACATCGGCAACTGCTGGTGGGCGAAGCACCAGCGTTCCCCTCACCTTTTCCACCCCCGTGGGATGAAGCCCAGCAAGCGCTATTTCGCTCATCCTCTTTGCCATCTGCCCCATGGGAAGGTCGGCCGTGCGCGAGAGTTCGAAGTCGTAGGCAGAGGCCGTGCGCCCGCCCTCTCTTGCCACCACCTCGCCATGGGCATAGCAGAGCGTTCTGGGCTCGCACACCCTAAGCCCCCCGCTGTTGAACAGCAGCTTTGCACCACTGGTAAGAGAGAGTCCCCCAGAGCTCAGCAGGGCACCCTTCTCACGGGGCACTCGGGCAAGCTCGAGTGAGAGGCGGCACGCCTCTTCCACATCGGTGCTCACCACCCTCTCGTCGTACAGGCCGCTCACCCTTGGCACGCTTTGTGGGGCTGGAAACCCCTCCCAGTGCTCGAGCCGCTCTCCAAATACTGCCAATCGCCCTGCCCTCTCGATGCACTCGTCGAGCCCCCTGATGTCGGTGGTGCTGGAAAAACCGATTCTCCCATCACACACCACCCGCACTCCAATCCCCAGCGTGTGGGAGTGCTTGACCTCGGATAGCTCGCCACGCCTCAGCTTTACTGAGAGGGTGGAAAGCTCTGAGGCATACAGCTCGACCTCGTCCACCCTCTTGGCGTTCTCGATTGCCCGCTCGAGATGTGAGCACAGCTCGTCGTGGTACATGCTTTAGTCCATCACCGCTCCGTGAGCTGCAGAACTCACGCTCCTCGAGTATCTCTTCAGCACGCCTTCGATGTCGTGCTGCTTGGGTGTCCACTTTGAGCGCCTCTCCTCGAGCTCCTTGGGGTCCACGAGCAGCTCGAGTCTGCGGTTGGGTATGTCTATCTCTATGCGGTCTCCATCCTCCACGAGGGCGATGGGTCCCCCCTCCTGAGCCTCTGGGCTCACGTGTCCGATGCACGGGCCCCTCGTGCCCCCAGAGAACCTGCCATCGGTTATCAGTGCCACCGAGTGCATGAGCCCCATACCAGCGATGGCTGCCGTGGGCGAGAGCATCTCCCGCATGCCAGGCCCTCCCTTGGGGCCCTCGTAGCGCACCACCACCACATCGCCCGCGGCTATCCTTCCCTCCATGATGGCACTGAACGCCTCTTCTTCCGAGTCGAATACCTTCGCACTGCCCACAAAGTGCATCATCTCAGGGCTCACAGCCCCCTGCTTTACAACTGCCCCGTCTGGCGCAAGGCTTCCTTTGAGAATCGCTATGCCTCCCTCTGGATGCACGGGAGCATCCAGCGTGGCAATCACCTCGGCGTTCTTCTTGGGGTTCACAATCACATACTCATCGAGGTTCTCCCCAAGGGTCCTGCCAGTGCACGTGAGCACATCGGTGTGAAGCCTGTCCCGTATGCGCTGCATCACGGCGTGCACCCCTCCCGCCTGCTCAAGGTCGAGCATGAAGCTGTCCCCTCCGGGTCGCAGGCTCACGAGGTGGGGTGTGGTGCGGGAGAGCTCGTCGAACACCGTGAGGGGGAGCTCAACACCAAAGTCTCGAGCAATGGCTGGAAGATGCAGCACGGTGTTGGTGCTTCCACCTATCGCCATGTCCACGCGCACGGCGTTCTCGAACGCCTTCCTCGTGGCAATCATCCTCGGAGTGATTCCCCTTTCCAGTAGCTCCATCACCTTCATTCCAGACTTCTTGGCGATGTGTATCTTCTTGGCATCCATGGCGTGGGCAGTGGCGCATCCCGGCAGGGATAGTCCAAGAGCCTCGGTCAGACATGCCATGGAGTTTGCGGTGAACAGCCCAGAGCACGAGCCAGCGCCAGGGCACGCATAGCACTCGAAGTTGTACACGTCCTGCTCGCTGAGCTTTCCCTGCTGGTAGAGCCCCACCGCCTCGAACCCGTCGTGCACTAAGTCCCTTGGGGCATCCCCCGCAAATCCCGGCATCATGGGTCCACCGGTGACCACGATGGAGGGCACGTTGAGCATGCCAGCTGCCATCAGGTGTCCGGGGGTTATCTTGTCGCACGAGGTGATGAACACCATGGCATCGAACTGGTGTGCCCTCGCCATGAGCTCGATGGAGTCCCTTATGAGCTCCCTGCTCGGAAGGGAATACTTCATCCCCTCGTGGTTCATGGCGATGCCATCGCATATGCCTATGGTGTGAAACTCGAAGGGCACGCCACCTGCCATGCGCACGCCCGCCTTTACAGCCTGAGCGAGCTTGTCGAGATGAATGTGTCCTGGCACAATCTCGTTCCAAGAGTTCACTATGCCAACGAATGGTCGCTCGAACTCCTCATCTATCACACCACATGCCCGAAGCAGCATTCGGTGGGGTAGTCTCTCTATTCCCTTCTTCACCCTGTCAGACCTCATACATCAACCTCTTTAGAGTATACAGCGCCTGGCATTGGATTCTTCTCCATGCTTATAAATGCTATTGACTCTTACGATATGTTCAAATATAGGCAAATATGAGCATATGTAGATATGTAGATATGTTCAGAAGAGTGATTGATGGCGCGGCAGATGACTCGGTGGAGCTGGCGAGCACCGAGGAGATAGAGAGGCTGTGCGAGACCTTTGGTGCGCTCGCAGACCCCACGAGACTCAGGATACTCACTGCCCTCCTCTGTGGCGAACGGTGTGTGAACGAGCTTGCCGAGACCCTTGGCATCAGCCAGTCGGCAGCCTCCCATCAGCTAAAGCTTCTGCGGGCGCTTCGCCTCGTAAAGCACAGAAGGGTGGGAAGAAAAGTGTGCTACTCGCTGGACGATGAGCATATCGTGCACCTCATAAGGGTGTGCACCGAGCACGTGAGGGAGAGGCGATGAGTGAGGCGTGTGCCTCGTGTGATGTTGGCAGTGGGCATGGCGGAAGGATGGATAGGGGGGCAATCGTCAGGATAGTCCTCGGTGCGTTCCTGCTGGGCTTGGGCATAGCGCTGCATCATATACTGGGCATTGGGTTTTATCCTACTCTGCTGTATGCCACATCGGCCATCATCGCTGGCTACGAGATTGTGATAGGGGGCATGCGAGCCCTCGTGCATAAGAGGAGATTCACAGTTGACCTCTTGGTGGCGGTGGCTGCGGCTGGGGCATTTGCCATTGGGCACGGGGAGGAGGGGGCTGCCGTGATGGTGCTCTTTTCAGTGGCAGAGTGGCTCGAGAGACTGGCAGAGCACAGGGCGAGAAGCTCCATCGATGCCCTGCTGAGCCTTGCCCCCAAGACCGCACGGGTGCTGAAAGATGGAAAAGAGCTGGAGGTGCCAGTGCATGACGTCGAGAGGGGGGATGTGGTGGTGGTGAGACCCGGAGACAGCATACCCCTCGATGGCGTGGTGGTCAGGGGAAAAAGCCTCGTGAATCAGGCGAGCATCACCGGTGAGCCCCTGCCCGTGTATAAGGAGGTGGGGGACGAGGTGTTTGCCTCGACGCTGAGCGAGGACGGATATCTTGAGGTGAGGGTCAGCAAGAAAAGCACCGAGACATTGCTATCGAGGATTGTTGACCTCGTTCAGGAGGCTCAGAGGACAAAATCACCCACAGAGCGCTTTATCGATGGGTTCTCCAGATACTATACTCCCTCCGTGATTGTGCTCGCGCTTATGGTTGCCATTGTTCCCAGCTTGCTCTTCGGCTCTTACGAGGAGTGGGTGTACAGAGCGCTGGTGCTGCTCGTGATCTCGTGTCCATGCGCGCTTGCCATATCCACTCCCGTGTCCATGGTGTCTGCCATCACCAGCGCTGCCCGAAATGGTGTGCTCATCAAGGGCGGTGCCCATGTGGAGGAAGTTGGAAAGACGAAGGTGGTGGCGTTCGACAAGACTGGCACCCTCACGAGGGCGCAACCCGCCCTCACTGAGATAATTCCCCTGAATGGTGCCAGCAGGGAGGAGGTGCTGGCTATTGCGGGTGCGCTCGAGGCGCACTCCAACCACCCCCTTGCCCGCCCCATCGTTGATGCCTCTGCGGAAGTCCCCAAGCCAGAGGTGAGGGAGTTCTCATCGCTCACTGGGCTTGGAGTGAGGGGGCTCATAGATGGGGGCGAGTACTATGCTGGAAGTCTCAGGCTGTTTCAGATGATGGGCGTGCCCACAGAGCACATAGATGGCATAGAGGGACTGGACATAGGAGCAAAGAGCCTTGTACTGGTGGGCACGCGGGAGCGGCTACTGGGCGTGCTCACCTTCGAGGATACCCTCAGGGATGGGGCTGTAAACACTGTCGAGGAGCTAAAGCGCAGGGGTATTCGCACCGTCATGGTGACGGGAGACACGGGGAAGAGCGCCATGGAGGTGGCTCGAGAGCTTGGGGTGGATGAGTGCCTTGCTGAGCTCTCACCAGAGGACAAGGTGAAGGTCGTAAGAAGGCTCAGAAGAGAGTATGGACATGTGCTCATGGTGGGGGATGGTGTGAACGATGCCCCAGCCCTCGCTGCTGCGAGCGTGGGCGTGGCGATGGGAGCAGCAGGTAGTGATGTGGCCCTCGAGAGCGCCCACGTTGCCCTCATGCTCGAGGACCTCACGAAGCTCATATACCTGCTCGACCTCTCAGCGCACACCAACGGCGTGGTGAGGCAGAACGTGTTCTCGTCCATACTCGTGAAGGGTGGCTTTGCCATCCTCGCCCTTTTAGGCATGATCACGCTGTGGATGGCCGTGGGGTTTGGAGACGTGGGGCTCTCGCTCCTCGTGATTCTAAATGCAATGCGCCTCTCGCTCCTAAAAGGGTAGTGGGCCCGACCGGATTTGAACCGGCGACCTTTCGGTTATCAGCCGAACGCTCCACCATGCTAAGCTACGGGCCCGTCAGTGCAAAACGCTTAGCAATCCTGCTCCCTCTCCTAAAATCTACTGCTATATAAATCTGTCTTAACGCTGAACGCTGGCGTCCTTTTGGTGATGGAACGATTGGAATGGTGATATGATGAGACGGTATGGACGAGCTTGATGAACGCCGTAGGCTCACAGTACAGAGAGCCCTTCGAAAGACACATCTATCATTCCCACCAACGTGCGGACATGCACTACGGGATGTGGATAGCGGGGGAGTGTGTACACACCGAGCACGTACGAAACATCACAAGTCCCGCCGATGGTGAGTTCATTGCCGGTGTGGCACATGGTGGCATCGAGCATGCGAAGCTCGCAGTCGAGAGGGCAAGGCAGTTCTTCGATGCTGGAGGGTGGAGGGACGAGAGTGGAGAGATGCGAAGGGATGTGCTGCTGGGATGCGCCGAGCTTCTCAGGGAGCACAGGGAGCATCTGGCGGTGCTCGAGGCAAAGAACAACGGCATGCCCATCGGCAGCGCGAGGGCAGAGGTTGATGCCTGCTGCCGCTACCTCGAGCACTTTGCAGCTCTGTGTACGCTTCCACCCGAGGCACCTTGCGAGCAGGATGAGCGCAGCATAATAAGATATGAGCCTGTGGGCGTGGTGGCTGCCATCCTGCCATGGAACCTTCCCCTTTTAATGGCGGCATGGAAGCTCGCCCCCTCCATTGCGGCTGGCAATGCCACCATCCTCAAGCCCTCCTCGCTAACGCCCCTCACGGCTCTTGAGCTCGCAGGACTGCTGTACGAGGCTGGATGCCCTCCAAGAGCACTCAGTGTGCTCACGGGAGGTGGTGGGAGTGTGGGGGAGTACCTCGCCTCCTCGGATGGGGTGGACAAGCTCTCCTTTACAGGAAGCACAGAGGTTGGAAGGCGCGTGATGCAGCTCGCATCCAAGAATCTCAAGCGCCTAACCCTTGAGTGTGGTGGAAAGGGTGCCAATATCGTGCTCGAGGACGCCGATATCGAAAAGGCGGTCAGGGGGGCAGTGCACGCCATATTCTACAACTGTGGACAGGCGTGTACCGCTGGCTCAAGGCTGCTGCTGCCCTCGCACATGCACGATGACTTCATGGAAAGACTTCTCGATGCCACAGAGAGGCTCAGGGTGGGCCATCCTCTCTCTGACCCGGACATGGGAGCCATCGCCTCCAGAGCACAGCTCGAGAAAATCGAGCGCTACGTTGAGCTTGGCATCGAGGAGGGTGCCACGCTGGTGTGCGGAGGAAGGCGGCTCACGGATGGTGAGTGCTCGAGGGGACTTTACTTTTCACCCACGATATTCACCGATGTTGAGGTGCACATGCGCATAGCACAGGAGGAGATATTTGGACCCGTGCTGTGCGTGCTCACCTATGATGGTGAGGATGAGGCGGTGAGAATCGCCAACTCCACCATCTATGGGCTTGCATCTGGCATATGGTCAGAGGACAGGGAAAGAGCCCTCTCGCTTGCGAGAAGGCTCAGGTGTGGTACGGTGTGGATCAACACCTACCATGCCGTGCCCCCATATGCCCCATTTGGCGGCTACAAGCAGAGTGGGATTGGAAGAGAGCACGGGATAATGGGCTTAAGGGAGTATCAGGAGGTGAAGCACATCCTCCTCAGGTAGCCCTTCGCCTCCTGTACCACAGCACGCCGCCGATGATGACGAGTGCAACTGCCCCAAGGGCTGGAAGCACTCCAAGGGTGCGCTGCACTGGGTGCACTTCAACCGGCACCTTCACCACGTCCGAGATCTTGATGTCCCCGTGCTCATCTTTATACTTTATCTCGCTGTTGAGCCCATAGAGCTTCGGTAGCGCATCGGCGTCCACGTTTATTTTGAAGGTCGCGGTGGCGCTCTCATTCGGGTTCAGGGTGCCCAGATATGCCTGGTCATCGGTGCTCGAGAACGGGTCGACGAGGCTCAGCCTTGCTGTGGCCTCCCTCGCTGGCTCCTCACCCACGTTCTTATACACCACGGTGAGTGTGCTCTTATCGCCGGGATGGAGGTCCCCGCTCACACTCACCACCTCAAACCTGGGCTCTTTCTTGACGAAGAACGTGATATTCGACCGCTGGGTCATGGTGTCATACCAGAAGCTCACTTCCTCCGTGCCCGCTCTTGGGTCACCGCTCACCTGGACGTTCTTCTGATAGGAGAACGTGCTCTCCAGCACGAGCGTGTACTCGCCGGCTGGTGCATCGTCATCTATCTCCACACTGAACGATAGGGGTGCTTGAGTCTTCTCGCCAGCCCTCAGCGAGCCAGCGCTCTGTGACCCGGAGTTGATGGTGACGGGAGCACCATAGGGGTTCTTGAGCGTGCACACCACACCTATCGCAGTGGTCACCTGCAGCTCATAGTTCTTTTCGAGCTCTGCACGAGCTATCTGCTCGGCAGTGGTGGGGGTCTTCTCGCTCTTAAATCCCAGCACCTTTCCGTGGTTGTACACGTCGATTTTCAGCTGCACGTCTTCCCCACGCTCGAACTCGTTATCTCCAGCGAGCACGGCATCTATCTGGGGACCGCCGTACACCGTGTAGTAGTTGTCAGAGAAGGTAAAGCTCTCCGGTATGTACTGTGACCCGCCAGCCACAGGCGGCAGAGCCATCAGCACCATACACAGCACTACCACACTCACACATCTCTTCTCAAGCATGCATAGCCTCCTTCATTCTTCTAAGTATTGGGCCCTCGCCCGTTCGCATCCTGTCGAGCGTTACTATGAGGGGTGGGAACACGATGAACGTTGCCAGTATCACGAACACCATGTCCATCACCGTCACAAACCCAAAGTTGGACTGGAGTGGGAAGGGAGAGGCGATGAGGGCAGAAAACCCGCACAGCACTGTGAGCCCAGAGGCGAGAATCGCCCTGCCTATCTTCACAGAGGTCTCGCTCAGCGCCTCAAAGGGGGCAAGGCCCTTCTCACGCTCCTCAAAGTACCTCTCCATCATGAGCACCGTGTACTCACCACCTATGCCGAGGATGAGTGCTCCCATGGTGCCGGTCAGTGGGGTGTATGGTATCCCCGCGATGTACATCAGCCCCCCGCTCCATCCCGTGACCACTATCATGGGCACCACCGGAACGAGGGCTTTCATCCAGTCCCTGTATATGAGCAGAAGGGCGAGAAATATCATCACGAGCCCGAGGATGGTCATCTCCATTCTACCGCTCGTCAGCGCATCGAGTACCACTGTGAACACGTACATATTGCCAGTCAGCGTTGCCTCCACATCTGGAGGGGGTGGCATCCACGCCATATCCTTTTCAATCTGAGCGCTGAGCGTCTTGAGCTTCGGCAGACCAAGCTCCTTATACGCATCTCCAATGTTGAAGTTAATCACGGCATACAGCTCACCGCTGAGGTAGCTGTTTCTCACATTCTCTGGCAGGGCGTCTGCGAGCCTTTCTGCCTCGCTCTTTGTGCTGGGAAGGGTGCCACCATTTTGCGATGCGAGGAGGGTGGCGATGCTCTCTGCAGCGTGAATGTTCGGCTGGGATTGCACCTCGTGCTCTCCAAACTCGTACATCCACCTCAGTGTGGTGGGGTCGAGCACATCTCCCTTCACGATGAGGTTGAGCTCGTCCTGCCTTCCCCCCATCAGGGACTGCATCTTCTTTAGATCGAGCAGGCTCTTCAGGTCCTGGGGCACGTACTTCTGCACGTCGGTCTGTACCTCGACGTGTTCATCGTAGTATACCCCCATACAGCCGAGCAACAGGGCTATGCTCAGCACGGCGAGGGGTCTTGATGCCGTTTCCATCGTGACCCGCGTGAGGGCTCTTTCGAGCTTAGTGCTCCATTTGCTCGCCTTAGCCCTTTTTTGGAGCTCCTCTCTTATGAGCCTGCGAGCCTGCTCTGGCGGCTCCCGGAGCTGTCGCATGCGCCTTTTTACCCAGCGAGCATCGAGCTTATAGATCACAGTCACGCCCACGAACATGGAGGTAAGATAGCACAGCACCACGCCCATTATCCCCAGAATCCCGAAATCCCTTATCATGGGCACATCTGAGGTGAGAAGGGCTGCAAACCCGAGAATGGTGATGGTGAGGGCAATCAGCACCGCGGGACCCACATTGCCCACCGTGTGATATATTGCCTCCTTGTGGTTCTCCTGCCGGGCAAGCTCTTCCTCTATGCGGTTGTGGAACTGTATGGCGTAGTCTATCCCGAGCCCTATCAGGATGGGGAATATCGACATGGAAGCCATCGTCATGGGCACACCAGTGATGCCCATTGCACCAAAGGTGTACACCACCCCGATGAGCACCATGAGGAGGGACAGTAGATACCATCTAACGTATCTGAACACGATGCTGAGCACCACCACCATGAGCAGGGCGGCGAGCACCAGCAGCTCTCCTGTGGAGCGACTCATCTGGGCGCTGAGGTCGATGTGGAAGGCGGGGTCTCCAGTCAGGGTTATCGTGGTGGAGGGGGGAAGGTGAGCAAAGCGAATGGTGTGCTTGATATCTGTGACGAGCTCTTCTTTTTCGTCGTTCGTAAGGTCTCCGGGAATCTCCACGAGGATGAGGGCAGTCTGTTCACTGGGAAGTATCGCGTTTAGCACCTCGTCCGGGATGAAGGATAACAGCTCATTCACATCCCCTTCCGGAACGGAGTGCCTTCCCGTCAAAAGTGCATTGGCGTTTTTTAAATAGTCTACAACCCCGGTCACCGAGCGCACGTTTCTTATCTCACGAACGTCCCTCTCCAGTGCATCTAACGCCTTCAGTACCTCTGGTTGAGTGACGTCGTCGGAGCTCACGATGAGCACGATGTTTTCGGTGTGGAATTTCTCTAAGAACAGATGGTCGTAGTCCTGATATATGCGGGAGTTCTCGTCCACGAACGTGTCGGTGCCAGTTGCAAAGTGTATGGACTGGGCTCCGAGGAGAGCAATCAGTAGCGCCCCGACAGCGAGAAGCAGGATGAGGTTCCCGTGCTCCTCCACCACTATGCCCAGCTTCTCGTACAGTGCCCTGATGGACATGAGCCCAACCTCTTGGGGAGGGCAAACTATCGTTCTCCGATATAAACTTTTTCACGCCATAGCTTAAATCCATGCGCTCACGAGTGATTGATATGATAAGCCTCACACTCCCTGAGTTTCTGCAAAGGCCAGCCGAGGATTTGAGGCTGCTGCTGGACAGAGGATACAGGAAGCAGCACGCCCTTCAGTTTGTGAGCGACCACTACAGGCTGGAGAGCAGATGGAGGTACGTGCTCTCGAGGGCAGTGCACTCTACTTCTACCGTTAAGATGCGTGCCAAGAAGAAAATATCGTGTGGTGCCCTCAAAGGGGAGGTACTCTGGGTTGACGGACACAACGTGCTGATAACGATCGAGAGTGTTCTCAGGGGTAATGAGCTGTTCTTGTGCGATGATGGCTTTCTGAGGGACACGAGGGGTGTGTTCAGAAGTTTCAGGCTGACGGAGACCACCATCGAGGCAGTGCGGCTCGTGATTGGGTTTTTGCGCAAGTCAGAGGTGAAGGAGGTGCACTTCGTTTTTGACAGGAGGCTCTCGAGGAGCGGCGAGCTGGCAGCCCATGTGCGCTCTGCCCTTTGCGCCTCTTGCCTGAAGGGGGATGCGTGCACCAGCGAGGCAGTGGACTTTTTGCTAAAGCATGTGCATGGCGTGGTGGCGAGCGCCGATGGTCCGATAGTGGATGCGGCGGATAGGGTCATCGACCTTCCCCAGTGCGTGCTTCGGATGGAGGAATTGGGTTGAGGATAGGGATAGTGGCGAGGGATGCAAACGAGTTCACCACCGCCCTCCTCATCCGTGCCGTGCAGGGCGCGTCCCACACCCCGGTGCTCGTGAAGCTGTCGGATGTTGTGAGCGTTCTCGGGATGCCAGATGAGGGCATTGCCACCGAGCACGGCATGCTGGAGCTGGACGGCATCATCGTGAGGGATGTGGGAGCTGGAAGGTGCGAGGAGGTGGGCTTCAGGATGGACTGCCTCGCAAGGCTGGAGGGCATACCCATCATCAACTCTCCAGAGACTATCCTCCGCTGTGCCAGCAAGCACCTTGCGCACCACGCGCTTGCAAGGGCTCACGTGCCAACCCCGCCCACGGTGGCCACCCAGTCGGTGCGGGAAGCCCTGCGATGGATAGAGCGCATGGGGGATGTGGTGCTGAAGCCCCCACATGGGTACGAGGGCAGGGGAATCGTGAGAGTGAGAATGGGCCAGCCCGATGTGGAGCAAAGGGTGGCAGGGCTGGTGCGCGCCCATGGCTCGGTGCTGGTGCAGCAGTACGTGCCCTCTGTTGGAGACCTTAGGGTGCTCGTCGTGGGTGAGGAGGTGGCAGGATGCGTGCGCCGTGTACCGGCAGAGGGAAAGTGGCTCTCCAACATCGCACAGGGGGGCAGGGCTATCGTCACATCATGCACCCCGACCTTGAGGAGGCTCGCCCTCTCGAGCACACGGGCGGTTGGGGCTGCGTTTGCTGGCGTGGACATAGTGCAGCACGTGCACACAGGGGAGCTTTTCGTGCTGGAGGTGAACGCCACACCCTCATTCAGGAGCATTGTGGAGGAGTGCCACACTGACCCAGCGCCAAAGGTGGTGGAGCTGCTCACCCACTGAGCAGCTGGAGGCCAGCGTCTTTGGGAGCTGTGGGCTGTGGGAGGGAGGGGGACGGGGGATGAGGGACGGGGGATGAGGGAGGAGGAAAAGCTCTGGAGTGTGTTTTCTAGTGCTCAATGCCGTAAAGTAATCTATATATCTTGGAAGAGGAGTGCGCAATAGGGGTTCTATGAGGGTTGTTGTGTCCATAGGTGGCTCCATACTCACCGACAGGGAGATGTACGGAGCATACGCACGGGTTCTGCGAGGGCTGGCAGAGGAGCATGAGCTGTTCGTGGTGGTGGGTGGCGGTGCAGTGGCAAGGCAGTACATAGGATGCGCCCGGTCTTTTGGTGCAAGCGAAGGGGTATGCGATGAGCTTGGCATAGCGATAACGAGGCTCAATGCGATGGTGCTCATATCTGCGCTTGGGGATGCCGCCTACCCCCATCCCCCCACGTCGTATGCGGAGGCAAGGGAGGCGTCGCTGCTCGGGAGAATTGTGGTGATGGGCGGAGTGTCGGCGGGATACACAACGGATGCGGTGGCTGCCATCCTTGCAGACTATGTGGGTGCCGACCTCCTGGTGTGCCTCACTGCCACGGATGGTGTGTACACCAAGGACCCAGAGCGCTATGCCGATGCTGAGCACATAGAGCATCTCACCCCCGCACAGCTCGTTTCAATCGTCTCGAATCTTGGCATGGAGGCTGGGGCGAAAAGCCCGTTCGACCTCGTGGCTGCCAAGGTGGTGCAGCGCTCTGGCATAAGGCTTATAATTACGAGCGGAAAAAGTCCCGAAAACCTCGAGCGCGCGATTGAGGGTGAGCGCTGTGGAACGCTCGTGGAGGATGGGTCATGACGGTATCACAGAAGGATGTGGCAAGGTTTCTGGAGGAGTACGATCTGGACGACCTCACGATAGCCACACTGTGCTCCCACACCAGCCTTCAGATTTTTCATGGGGCAAGGCTCGAGGGGTTTCGCACCCTCGGGATAGGTCTGAGGGGCAGGCTGAGGTTCTACGATGCCTTTCCAAAGGGAAAGCCAGACGAGTTCATGGAGGTGGACTCCTACTCGGAGGTGGAGGATCTCGCAGATGAGCTTCGGGAGCACAACGCCATAATAGTGCCCCATGGCTCGTTCGTGCAGTATGTGGGGGCTGAGAGGTTTCTCGATCTCGCAGTGCCCACGTTTGGAAACCGAAGGGTGCTCCAGTGGGAGTCCGACAGGGACATGGAGCGAAGATGGCTGGAGAGCGCTGGCATCACCATGCCCAAGGAGTATCACCACATAGATGAGGTGGACAGGCCAGTCATCGTGAAGTTTGGAGGTGCAAGGGGGGGAAGAGGGTTCTTTGTGGCAAAGGATGCAAAGGAGCTTGCCAGAAGGCTGAGTACAGAGGAGAAGTACACAATTCAGGAGTTCGTGCTCGGAACCCGCTTTTACCTCCACTACTTCTACTCCCCCATCTCCACACAGGGATATGCCCTGAGCCGTGGCACGCTGGAGCTTTTGAGCATAGACAGGCGAATAGAGAGCAACGTGGACGAGATATACAAGCTGGGCACGCCCAGTGAGATAGAGTCGCTCGGCGTTCCCATAACGTACGTGGTCACGGGCAACCTTCCCGTGGTGATAAGGGAGTCTCTGCTTCCCAAGGTGTTCTCCATAGGCGAGGCGGTGGTGGAGCGCTCGCTCGAGCTCTTTGGAGGTGTGATAGGTCCGTTCTCCCTCGAGACGGTGTGCACCGACACGCTGGACTTCGTGGTGTTTGAGATATCTGCCCGCATAGTTGCTGGAACCAACCCGTTCATCACCACATCGCCCTACTCAGACCTCATCTATGAGAGGATGTCCACTGGAAGAAGAATCGCACGGGAGATAAGGCTCGCAAGGGACAGCGGGAGGCTCTTGGAGGTTCTCTCATGAGCGTGCTCACGATAATCGGGTGCAGGATGTTCGAGGACGAACTCGTGCACGTGCTCTCCCGTGATGAGCAGGTGAAACGGATTCTCGTGGTGGACAGCGAGGATGCGAGAGGGCTCATAGAAAAGCTTGAGAAGGCTGGGTCGGAGGTGATTGTGGAGCCTCTTGCCACCATGGGCGAAGCCGTGCAGGGGCTCGGCGAGGGGCTCTTTGTGGTGGTGGATGTGCTCGAGCTTGCCCTTCACAACGACCCCGAGCGGCTGAAGGAGGTCGTGTATGAGAGGATAGAGGATGTGGCAGAGTTCTCGGACGGCATCCTACTCTTCTACGGGCTATGTGGCAGCAGCCTTACACATGTGGAGAGGGACCTTGCGTGGATAGGGTGTCCGTTGTTCATCCTCAGGGACGAGGAGGGGCTGATAGTGGATGACTGCATAGGGGCGGCTCTTGGAGGAAGGGAGCCCTATCTTCGCACTCTAAGGGGCTTTGATGGAGTGGGAGCGTTCTTCATCACCCCCATGTGGGCTGCCAACTGGAGGGAGATGCTCAAGAAGTCAAAGGTCACACCCGACCCCGATGATATTACCATGAGCAAGTTTCTGTTTCAGCACGTGGGATATAGGTATGCAGCCAAGCTGGACACAGGGCTCTCCGACCCAGAGGAGTTCGAGCACAACGTGAGGAAGTTTGCAGAGCTGTTTGAGTTTGATGTGGTGGAGCTAAAGGGGTCAACACGGCTCGTGGAGGGCTCGTACATGAGGGCAAGGGATGCGGTGCTTGGGCGTGGTGCTTGGGCATGAAAACGTATATATGTAGCCCACCCAATCGAACACCATATCAGGTTGGGGGATATCATGGAGCGCGATGGTAGGAAGATGAGGGTGCATAGGGCGGCTCTGCTGTTGATGGGGCTGGCTTTTGTGGGACTCGTGCTTGCCTTGGGAGTGGTTGCAGCCCCCGCCATTCTGAGCCCAGCGCCAGCCACGCCCGTTCAAACCTTTGTGGACCCGAACACTGGAGTTGGTGATGCCCTGATGTTCTCCATCGGCATCAACGAGAGTGCAAACGTGTCGTGGTATGTGAACGGCACGCTGGATGCTGCGGCAAACCAGACGACATATGCGACCTATTCCAACGCCACGCTCCAGAACACTGTGGGTGTGCACACCATAATGGTGGAAGTGAGCAACGCCAATGGCACGGACAACCACACGTGGATGTGGACTGTGAGCTATGCTCCTCCCCATCTCACTGGAAAGAGCCCACAGTCTCCCGTGAGTACCACCACGGGGCAAGCAATCGAGTTCAACATCACCTCCAACCAGACGGTGGACTTCACGTGGTACGTGGACAATGGCACCACCAACACCCGTGTGCAGACCAACACCGCTGCCACCTCCGCCTCATACACCCCCTCCTCCAGCTACACCTCCACTCCCGGCACTTACACGGTGAGTGTGGTGGCGACCAATCCCACCACAGGGCTGTCCTCATCTGAAAGCTGGGCATGGACTGTGAGCCCCCCATCGGCTCCATCGCTCTCCAACCCCTCTCCATCATCGCCGCTCCAATCGTATGTGGGCGACCCACAGCCCACGTTCTCCATCGATGTGGACCAGAACGTGAATGTCTCGTGGTGGGTGAATGGCAGGCAGGACACGAGCGACCCAGCATACAACGCCACTGGCGTGTCGGGAACGCTCAGCTATACCCCAGATACCGCCCTTGCCAACACCTCATCTCCCGCCACGTACACAATAGAGGTCAGGGTGGAGAACGCCAACGGCAGCGACAGTTATAGCTGGACATGGAATGTGCTGGCTTGGGGTGCGCCCGCCATCATCGACCACTATCCCAACACCACCTCCACCATCACCTCCATCGAGGGTGCCACAGTGGAGCTTGGCATAAAGGCAAACCAGACCGCCACGATATACTGGGTGATAGATGGCACCCCGGTCTCGAGCGGCACGGTGGCTGCTGGAGAGTGGGGAAGGCTGATAAAGAGCGACCTTGCCATCGGAACGCACACCGTGTCCGCATACGCCTCCAACTCCAACGGCACGAGCTCTCCCAATAACTGGACATGGAAGGTGGTTCCAAAGACGTACTTCACCGGGGACTCGGTGTGGAGGCAGGGAGAGAACTCCCCCACATACACGTGGACCACGCAGAGCTTTGCTGGGTTCTACTATGACATCGATGACGATGTGGGCTCAGAGCAGATCGTGTTCAAGAACATCGATGTGGCTGGAAGGAAGGTGGCAAAGGGTGACATTGTGTACACCACCAGCCCATCACAGGTGCACTACAACTACTCCACATGGGGCAAGTACGAGGTCATAGGCTTCATGGCCGACAAGTACTTCGCAGGCTACCTCGACATGCCCAATGGCACGGGCACAGAGAACCCGCTATCGAGTGGACAGCTGCACAAGGTGCTCATGGACGATGACGCCAAGCGCTCTGTGTACGTGGGCTCCTCCCTGCCCTTGAAGGAGGGCTACGAGCTGTTCGTGAAGGAGGTGGACATCAACGGCAATCGTGCCCTTCTGGAGCTCAGAAAGGACGGGGAGGTGGTGGACACGGACTTCGTTGCGAGCGACGACGACTACATCTACACAAAGGACGTTGGCTCTGCAGACGACCTCCCCCTCATAATCGTGCGGGTGGGCTCTGTGTTCAGGGGCACCGAGACCAATGTGGTGCTCATTGAGGGTATATTCCAGATATCGGAGAGCTATACCTCGGTGGAGAGCGGGCAG